>JACQRA010000139.1 GCA_016206725.1 Candidatus Omnitrophota bacterium | reverse complement strand
GACCCCGTGGTCCATCCAGGTGCGGGGGATGTTGTTCCGATCAGCCACAAACGTCCCGTCCTTGCCAATCACCGTCGCGTTGGAGCCGTCAATCCGAACGCCCCCGAAATTGTGCCGCAGCATCGGACGAACCCCTGAGGGATCAGCGAGGAGTATCGCCAGACAATCCTGCCACAGGTCGCGCCATCCGCGTCCTCCTCGGCCGTAATCAAACTGCGGCAGGTAGGAATTCCCGTACAGGCGCCGCAACGTCGGTTGAACGCCCACCCACGCCAACCACTGATCGAGCCGGCGGTCGGCGGTGGCGAAGTTGACCCGATGGGTCTGCGTCTGCCACCAGCGCTTGGTCGCTTCCAGCGAGCGCGAGGCGCGTTGCGGCTGTTTGGCCCACCGAATCCACCCCGTCAGCTCGCGGGGATCGCGCGAGATGCTGGCGAGAAGCAGATAGGACGCGCGACGATGTGGCGCGAGGACGCATCGAGCAAATCGGAAGCCTCCAATGGCTTCTCGTCCTTGCGGGAGGGATGACGCGCTTGGCGCATGGAGGCGTTGCCACACGGCAGCGGGAGCGGCAAAGGTGCCGCCTTCACCGAGGAACTGTTCCTCGATGCCCCACACATCGGTGGGCGTGCGACCGTTCGGACCCAAGGCGAGCACGTGATAACGGGTGACATTGAAGCGGTGCCCGCGTTCGTCGAATGACATGGTGGGAATCACCGTCACGCCATGCCGGTTGATCGTGACGCGGTGCAGCAGGGCGGTGACGTGCCGATGGTCGCGCACCGCATCGGCCGAGCGGGCGAACATCGGGATGGCGGCGAACGCCTCGAAGGTCAGTGGGCGTGAGGAGGCGTTGGTGATCTGCACCCACATGAGTTCCATCTGGGCCTTGAGGTCTGCGGGACACCACAGCGTGGCCTCGACGACGAGTCGGCCGTCAGGGGACGAGCGCCTCAACGTGAACCAACCGGGACCTGCCGTGATCGTTGAGGGGGGGGATGGAGAAAAGCCGGCGAGCGAGAAGGGGGGTTGGCCGGATCGGACGATCCACACGTCTCGATGGATGAGCGTGTGGGGGAGATCCTCAGCCGTCAGCGGAGGTGATAGAAACTCGTGGTAGCTGGTGGCCGGACCTCCCTGCAGTCGAGGAGAGGTCCAGGACAACATGCCTGCCGCGTTGACGAGTGGAAAGTAGAGTCGCCCGATTCGCTCAGCAGCCGTGGTCTGAAACGCGCCTGTCGCTGGAACCTGAGGGTCTTCGTCGAGAAATTGCCACATGCGACTGACCATTGTAGCACATGTTTTCAAAAATTCTCTTGGAGACCTTGACAACTTCCTACTGGATCAGGTTTACTTTTGGAGAGACATTTTTTAACGTAATTTGAAAACGAATTTAAAATAGTAATACATTTTGTGTTGCGGGAACGTGCACAAGACAGGGAGATGACGTTTCGCCCTCAGTTTCGCCTTCAGGATGTCCATGTGATCGTGGGTATGGCCCTCGCCCTCGGCTGTGGGAGTACCCGCGCCGTCGCACAGCCTCAAGAGCAGCCAACCGATCAGCTTGCTGTCCAGGCGCCACGCGATTCCGCAGCATCCCTCTCTGTCCCCGGCGAGCTGATCGTCAAGTTCACCCCGGAAGCGGCTCAATCGATCGAACAGGCTCGCCTGACCAACACCTTGCCGACCACCGGCCTTTCCTCGTTAGATGCGCTCTTTCAGCGCTACGGGGTGACGGCGGTGGATCGGGTGTTTCCCGATGCCCCCAACCAGGTGGCGGAGGAGCTGGAGGCAGCCGGCCTGCGGCGCGTCTATGTGCTCCAGGTCTCGTCTGAGATGGACCTCTTAGCGATGGCCGCCGCCTTCAGCCAGGATCCCTCGGTGGAGTACGCCGAACCCAACTACTTGGCCACAATCCACGCCGACTCAGGGAGGATTGAATGATACCACAGCGTCTGAACCGAGGCGCGATGTGGGGTATCGTCTGGATGATCAGTCTCGGCCTCTGGCCGATCTCATCCCAGCTAAGAGCACAGGAAGAGCTCGACCAACGAGACCATGTAGCGGGTGAGATGATTGTCAAACTTAAGCCATCAACTTCCGGTGACGTCTTACCGGCATCTCTCCAACAGTTGAACCAACAGTTCGGTGTAAAAACGACTCGACCGCTCCTTGGCTCTGAGGTCGTCGGCTTGCGCAGACGGGCACGAACCATCATCACGCGATGGGATAGCATTAGCAACCAGACCTCTCAAACTATCGTGGAGGGAACGGATTCTGTTCCAGCGGAACCAACTTCCAGGGACGTATCAACCTCGATACCGTCCGAAGTCTCCGATGATCCGACAGGGTTAGACCGGCTCTATCTCTTCGAGGCCGCGGAAAAAGCGGATGTTAAGGCGCTCACACAGATCTACCAGGCCAACCCCTACGTCGAATATGCCGAGCCAAACTACCTGGTGACGGCCGTGCGCGTCCCAAACGATCCCTATTACTTCTCTCGAGGGGCGTGGGGACAGACGTACGATGACTTGTGGGGGTTGAAGAAGCTTCAGGTGGAGCAGGCGTGGGATGTGACGGAAGGGGAAGGGATCGTCGTCGCCGTGATCGATACCGGTGTGGATTATACCCATGAAGATCTGACGGAAGACGTCAACGGTAACGGGCTTCTCGATGCGGGGGAAGACACCAATGCCAACGGACGTTTAGATGCCAATGTCTGGATCAATTCGGGAGAGGATCTCAATACGAACGGCCTGGTTGATGCGAGCGACTTTGATGGGAAGGATACGGATGGCAATGGATATGTTGACGATCTCAGGGGATGGGATTTTTCTACCTGTGTGAAACGTGATCGCGGCAATTGCCCCCAGAGCAAACAACCGGACAACAATCCGACTGATGGGGATGGCCATGGGACGCACATTGCGGGGACCATCGCCGCCTTGGGAAACAATCGGAAAGGAATCATCGGGATTGCACCCAAAGCGAAGATCATGGCAGTCAAGGCGATGGACGATGGCGGTAGCGGGACCGTAGATGAATTCGTGGCGGCGATCCACTACGCGGCCAACTACGGAGCCCGCGTGCTGAGTAACTCGTGGACGGTCCATGGCTCCTCACAGGCGATCAAAGATGCCATCGCCTATGCCTCAGCAGCGCCTGCTCAGGGTGGGGTTTCGCGGAAAGTCGCATCGGTGGTGGTGGTTGCAGCAGGGAATAAGTATGGTCAGGACGCCGCCAAGGAATCTCCGGCCGATGCTCCTCAGGCCATCGTCGTGGCCGCCAGTACACCCGATGATGTCCGCGCAAATTTCTCCAATGCCGGGGCTGTCATTGATGTCGTGGCCCCTGGAGTGGACATCCTTTCCTTGCGAGGAAAGGGGACCGACACGTATGGGGATGGCAAGCACTTTGTCGGGGAGCAATACTACCGGGCGGATGGAACCTCGATGGCGGCGCCACACGTCGCGGGTGTTACTGCCCTTCTGCTGGCGCATCGTCCGGGGCTTGCCCTCCCAGATCTCCGACAGATTCTCCGAACCTCTGCGGATGAGGTTCCAGCCTTGTGGCTGACCGTGCGTCCTGGCGTTGGGCGGTTGAACGCCGCTAAGGCCCTGGCGCTTGATCCGGCTGAGCTGGTGCGGGTTGACATTACCGCTCCAGCCTATGGAATCAAGGTTCCCGAGAAGACGCCAATCCAGATCCGTGGGACCGCCACCGGCACGGCGTTTGCTTCCTATCAACTGTCATACGCCCCAGCGAGCCAATCCCCAAGCTGGAACCCCATTGGCTCCTCGGTGACCACGAGAGTCGAAGAGGGATCGTTGGGTATCTGGGATCCTGGAACCCTTCAGGGCGACGTCTTGCTACGGCTTGTCGCCGTGAACACGAAAGGCCGCGTATTTCAACATCTTACCCCCCTCACCATTACCTTTGTGGAGTTCCCACCGAGACAGATCACCAGTCACCGAACAATTCAGAACTCTCCACGTATTGATGGCGACTACCTGATCTGGACCGATGCGCGTCATGGTGGATGGGATATCTACTTCTACGACCTCAAACAGCCGGAGCGCGGCGAGCAACGGTTGACGGCTCAGTCTCAACCGTATGTCTTGTATCCCGCAGTCTCTCAAGGACGAGTAGCTTGGGCTGGTTTCAGAAACAATCAATGGTCGCTCTACCTGTACGATCTCAACCGGCCCGATCGTGGCGAGCAAGGGCTGACACTGATTAGCCCAGCAAAGCCGGTCGCGATGGATGGAGACTTCATTGTCTGGATGGAGGGGAGCGCCATCTCCTTCTATGATCTCAGCCATCCTGAGCGAGGGGTGCAACAACCTATCAAGAACCTGTCGGTGCCGATTGGATTTTTTCCAGGCCATTTGGCGATCTCCGGGCATCTTCTCGTATGGCTGGCGAACGACCAGCATCTGTATGTCGGCGATTTGGACAATCCGAGCGCCACACCGCGCCGCATTACAACGGTATCAGGAGTTCCGGCCGGCGGCTTGGGTTTTGAGGACGGTCGAATCGTATGGTCATCTCAAGGGGATATCCACCTCTACGATCTCAACCAGCCTGAACGCGGTGAGCAGCCGATTACGGAACACCCCAGCAAGCAAACCCACCCTGTGCTCTCAGGCAACCTTATCGTGTGGGCTGATGAGCGTAATGAGACTCTCGTTGATAGCGGGAAGACGGCTCAAAACGTCGACCTCTACTTTTACAACCTAAGCCGTCCCGAGCTTGGAGTGCGTCAACTGACAAGCGACACAGCGAATCAAACCAACCCAGCCATTTCCGGTAACCGTGTAGTGTGTGTTGATACGCGCAATGGCAATGAGGACATCTATCTGTATGAGTTCCCCAACCGTCCGCCGGTCCTCCAGCCAATCGCCCCGCAGAGCGTGTTTGAATCCAGGCTGCTGAGCTTCACGCTTCAGGCGACCGACCCGGACGGCGATCCGCTGACGTATGCGGTCGAGCCGGCCACCTTGCCGCCGGGCGCCACCCTGCACGGTCAGGTATTCCGTTGGCCGACTGATCTTGCGGTGGTCGCTGGCTATGCCCACACTTCCCGCATCGTGCCCGTGACGTTTTCCGTGAGCGATGGCGCCGATACGGTCTCCCAAATTGTTCCCATCGAGGTCTACAACATGGATATTGACGTGAATGGAGATGGCCGAGTGAGCGTCTTGGATTGGGTTCTCACGGGCCGGGCGGCGGCGGGGCTGATTACCGATCCCGCGATCCTGGCCCGGGCCGATTACAATCGGAGCGGCTCGGTGACGATCGTTGATTGGGTCTGGTCAGGGATTATCGTGGGGTTGCTGAACGACTCTCCCATCGCCACGGCGTCGGGACCGAAGAGCTACAGCGCCAACCTACGGGCGGCCTGGCGGTTCGAGGGCAACGCCCAGGATAGCTCCGGCCACGGCAACCACGGCACGGTTAATGGGGTGACGGCGGTCGCGGGCAAGATGGGCCAAGGCTATGCCTTCACCAGAGCCTCGCGGGGCATCACGATCCCCGGCTCCGCCTCCCTCGCGCTGGGCGGCGGAGACATGACGGTGGCGGCGTGGGTCTACCCCAGGACCATTGGGAATTACCAGACCGTGTATGACAATCCTGGCCGGCACTATGCGTTTTGGCTCTACAACAGCGGCGGCGGTCAGGGCAAGGGCTACGTGGAGTTCGGCGGGACGCAGGGCGGGGGCTGGATCGACATCACCCCGGCCTTCACCGCCGGCGCCTGGCAACACCTGGTCGTGATGCGGCAGGGCCGCACGGTGAAGGTCTACCGCAACGGGATGCTGGCCGGCACTCGCGCGCTGGGCCAGCCCGGCCGCAACCTCCCCCCCGGCACCGCGCTGTCTCTCGGCGCGAATCCCTCCGGCGGCGGCACGCCCTGGGACGGGATGCTCGACGAAGTCCACCTCTACGATCGGGCGCTGACGGACGCCGAGATCCGTCAACTGATGGTGGGCCGCGAACCCGGCGGTACCCACCCGTAGGGCGGAACATCGTATCGTGGGAACCGCCCCCTATCGTGGAGTGTTTCGCGTGTTGTCGCATATTGACGATCTCTCCCTCCGACGCTACAATGTCTTCATTATGTATCTTCCCATGTTGAATCCTCGCGGCGCCGATCTCATTCTCGGTGTGGTCATTGGGTTGAGCCTCGCGTTGACATATCACGTCGTCTCGTGGACGATGTCGATTTGGTGATCCCATCACTGCGCCGGATTTATCAACGGCTCCTGCGCGCGTTGGGGCCGCAGCAGTGGTGGCCGGCGAAAAGTTCTTTCGAAGTGATGGTGGGGGCGCTGCTCACGCAGAACACCGCATGGAGCAACGTCGAGCAGGCCATTGGACAACTCACACGCGCACGCGCCCTGAGCCCGAAGGCTCTGGCGCGCGCGCGACCCACTCGGCTGCAGCGGTTGATTCGTTCCAGCGGGTATTTTCGACAGAAGGCCGCGGTGGTGCAGGGGTTCAGTCGATGGTATCTCTCGCGTTATCGAGGCTCACCTCGCATGATGTTCCGCGTCCCTCTCGAGACGTTGCGGCGGGAGCTGCTCGCGGTGAAGGGGATTGGGCCGGAGACGGCGGATTCGATCCTGTTGTATGCGGGGCGGCAGCCGATCGTCGTCATCGACGCGTATACGAGACGGATTTTTCGCCGCCATCATCTCATCGAGGGCGGGGAATCGTATGACCAGCTTCAGCGATTCGTCACGCAGCGACTGCCTCGCGACGTCCAGCTCTATAACGAGTTTCATGCGTTGTTGGTGGCGGTGGGCAAGCGGTACTGCCGCCGTCGGGATCCACACTGTGCAGCGTGTCCGTTAGGGGTCTTCCCCCATCAGGGAGAACGATGAGTCGACCAACGACAACGACGTGTACGTCGTGCGGAAAACGTCTGAACAAGAAACATTGGTACTATCGCAACGGCCAGTATTATTGCAAGAGAGCGTGCTGGCAGAGCGCGGTAGCTAAAGTTCAGAACGAGAAGGCGGCCGCTGAGACGCCGGCTACGCCCAATGCCTGAAGAGGACTGTCTGTTCTGCCGGATCGTCGGACGCTTCGTGCCGGCACAGATCATCGCGGAAAACGATCGGTTCCTGGCGTTCAATGACATCAACCCGCAAGCCCCGACGCACGTGCTCATTGTTCCTAAACGCCATGTGGCGACCATTGCCGAGTTAACCTCGGAGACGGCTCCGCTGATGGGTGAGGCGGTGGTGTTGGCGAATGGGATTGCGCGGCAAACCGGCATTGCGGAGCAAGGCTATCGGCTTGTGCTCAATTGCGGCAGCGGAGCGGGACAAAGCGTCTTTCACGTCCACCTGCATCTGCTGGGTGGGCGTCCGATGAGGTGGCCTCCAGGATAATCCATGGACGAGCGACGATCCGCGCCTCGCGTTGAGCATCAGATTCCCGTGGTCGTCAAGGAACGGCAACGCTCCTTCATCGTCCACACCAAGAACCTCAGCGCCTCAGGCGCCTACTGCACGTTTGCGAACTTCGTCGCGCCGATGACCAAGCTTCAGGTCAATCTCCAGCTGGACCAGCTGGGTCGTCCCCAGACGATCGCCTGTCAGGGGATTGTCGTGCGCGTGAATCCCCCGTCGTTTCGACGACGGTGTTCGGCCTACGACGTGGCGATTTTCTTCAACGATCTCTCAGATCAGGATCGCACCGCCATCGCCCGCTACGTCCTGCGCCATCTTCGAGCCTCCACCTCCGGATAAGCCGTGGGCACGACCCCGCTGATTGCGCTGGTGACTGATTTTGGGACGACGGATTGGTACGCGGCCTGTGTGAAATCGGTGATCTGGTCGGTCTGTCCCACGGCAAGGCTCTTGGATCTGACGCATGAGATCCCTCCCCACGATGTCCTCGTCGGCGCGTTGACCCTCTCTTCGGTGGTGCCTTGGCTGCCTCAGAAGACGATTTGTGTCGGCGTGGTTGATCCAGGGGTGGGAACGAACCGAGCCCCGATCGCCGCCTCCGCCGATGGACGCTTCTTCGTCGGGCCTGATAACGGACTCTTCTCGAAGGTGTTCGACCGGGCCGAGCATCTCACGATCGTTCGGTTGACGCAGCGACGCTATTGGCAGTCTCAGGTCAGCTCGACCTTCCATGGACGAGACATCTTCGCGCCGGTGGCCGGTCATCTCGCGCGGGGCCGCGCCCTTCATCTCTTCGGATCGTCGGTGAAGACATACCGCCGGCTCTCCTGGCCGTCGTTTCAGCAGACGAGCACCTCAGTCCGAGGCGCCGTCCTCCATGTGGACCGCTTTGGCAATGCGATCACGAACATTCCTGAGCAACTCGTCGCGCGACACCCTGATGGCCGCGTTCGATGTGGACCCCGGAAGGTCCGTTTGGTCTCTACCTACGGAGCGGGTCGGGTTGGAGAATTGATCGCCGTGATCGGTTCTCATGGCTATCTGGAGTTGGCGCTGCGCGAGCGCTCGGCGGCCGCACGATACCGGATCACGCGTGGCGATGCCGTGGAATTTCGGTGGTGATCGCCTCCTCGTGATCGCGCATCGCGGTGCGTCTCGCGAGGCGCCGGAAAACACCGCTGCGGCGATCCGTCTCGCGTTTCGGCGCTGCGCGGATATGGTCGAGCTTGATGTCCAGTTGACACGGGATGGGCGCGTGGTCATCTTTCATGATGATCGGCTGGAACGCACGAGCACAGGCTGCGGGCGACTCATGCGCCTTCGCTATCGCGAGCTGCGACGGCTTGATACCGGGTCGTGGTGGAGTCCTCGATTTCGAGGCGAGCGCATCCTGTTGGCATCAGAAGCCCTGAGGATGTGCCCGCCTTCCGGTGGAGTAAATCTTGAGTTGAAACGAACTTCGCGCCCGCAGGTCCTCATTCGAGGAATCGTTCGTTGTGTGCGCAGACGCGGCATGCAGCGCCGCGTCTTGCTCTCGTCGTTTGACGGCGCCCTCCTCGCTCGCCTGAAAGCCGCTGCCCCGGGGACGGTTCGCGCGCTGTTGTGCGCGCGACGACCGTGGGCGGCTTTGCGTCGGGCGGTCGCGCTTGAGTGCGTCGCCCTCCATCCGCATCATGCCATCACGACGCGCGCGCTCGTGCAGCGCGCCCATGCGCAGGGCGTGCGAGTCCATGTGTGGACCGTCGACCGGCTCGCCGAGGCGCGCCGATTGCTCCGCATGGGTGTGGACGGTCTTGTGACGAATATCCCTGGGCGGATGCACGCGCTCCACGGCGTGGATGTCTCATGACGATTGCTGATCAACCTCGACCCCAAGATAAGATCGTGCTCCTTCGACGCATTGTGCTGTTCGCCTCATGCACCGAAGAACAATTGCAGCTCGTGGCCGAGCGGACTCGGCTGGTGGAATACAAGAAAGGGGAAGTTCTCTATCGGGAAGGGGAGGTGGCGACCGCTCTGTACGTCGTGGCCTCCGGTCGCCTGGAAGTGTTTTCGGTGATCGACGGCGCGAAGCACCTCTACACCGTCTTGCACAACGGCGACACCTTCGGGGAAGTGTCCCTCCTGACCGGCGAGCCGCACTCCGCGACCGTCCAAGCCCTCAATGACACCCTCGTCTTTCAATTGGAAAAGGCGGATTTCGAAGACCTCATCAATCGAATTCCGTCGTTGGTCCTCTCCCTCAGCCGCTTGCTCTCGAGGCGTCTGCGGACCAAAGGTCATGCGGTGGGAGCGACGGAGGCGACGATCGTCGCCGTCTACAGCGCGACAAGGGGCGTCGGGCGGACGCTCTTGACCGTGGCCCTCGCCACGTCGCTGCGACGCGAGACGCGCCAGCCCGTCATCATCGTGGATGTCGCGACACCGGAAGGGCAGATCAATCGATTTTTCGGGCGGGAGAGCCACCCGCGCGTCTCCTCGATCGTCCACCAGGGACTTGTCTCCGATGAAGACATCGCCCATGAGATCCAGCGCCATCCGGCAGGATTTGATTTCCTCTATGCCGCCGCCCCCGCCACCGACGGCGGTCGGGAAACGGTCATTGCCCCGCTAGCCAGCGAATTGGCCCAGCGCTATCGGTATATCCTGATGGATCTGCCGGTCGAGGTGGACGCGACGGTCCTCAAGGCCTTGACCCAGGCCGATCTCATCTACTTGATGAGCGATTGCGCCCGGGAGTCGGTCATTCGCACCAAAGCCCTGATGCGACAGTTGCACGATGCCGTCGGGTCGCACGCCCAGCAGATGCAGGTGATGCTCAATCTCGTCGAGTGCGGCGGGGAACGGTTGAGCCAGGCCCAGGTGGCCGAGACGTTGGAGCGTCCTATTGACTTTACCCTGCCGCATATCGAAACGCCCTCAGGCCATGTCAGTCTGGACGAGTTGTTGCGCGTGATCGACCAGCGCGAGTCTCCCTATGCGCGAGCCGTGCGGTTTATCGCCCGTGATCTCGGAGGGATGCTGGTGGGACTCGCCTTGGGCTCCGGCGCGGCGTTGGGACTCGCGCATATCGGCGTCTTGAAGGTCATCGAGCGGGAACGCGTTCCGATCGACCTGATTGCCGGCTCGAGCATCGGGGCGTTGGTGGGTGGTTTGTGGGCCTCCGGGGTTCCTGCGCAGGACTTGGAACGCATGGCGCTGCGATTTAAGAACCCGTGGGACATTCGACAGCTGTTCGTCTTTGATTTCGGGGTTCCGGTGGTGAGTTTGGTGATCGGGCTGTTGGCCGGCGGCTTGATGAGCATGATGACCGGCCTGTGGGCAGGGCTCTTTTTCGGGTTTATCGTCTGCGTCGTGTTCGCCTTGCTCACGGGTCCCTTGGTTGGCGGGCCGATTCAAGGGACTCAGTTGATGGCCACGCTGGAGCGTGATTTCGGGGGCAAGACCTTTGAGCAGACTCGCATACCTCTGCGGGTGGTGGCGGCGAATCCCATGGCGCGCGAGGAGGTGATCTTCGCCTCGGGACCCATTGCGCCGGCGGTCCGCGCCTCGGTCTCCATCCCAGGGATTTTCAAGCCGGTGACCAGTCACGGCAAGCTCTGTGTGGATGGAGGCGTGATCAATCCGGTTCCGGTGAGCGTGGTCAAGCAAGCCGGCGCCCGCCACGTCATCGCGGTGAATGTCTTTCCCACGACACCGGAGCTCCGGACGCACCTCGAGCGTCTGCAGCGCGAGCGAGCGGAACGGGAAGCGCAGATCAACTCGCGTCCATTGCCGGTGCGGATAGCGCTTCGCCTTCGTCAAGAGCTGATCCACTCCGTGTCTCCGCTCGTCTTTGACGTCATCATGCGCGCCATGCAATCCATGGAATACCAAATCGCCGAGGTGGCGTGCCGGGAGGCGGACCTCGTGTTGCGTCCCACCATTCCCGGCTCCCACTGGCTGGAGTTCTACTACCCCGAGAAGTTCATCCAGCGAGGTGAGGAGGAAGCATTGCGTCTGCTGCCGGTCCTCAAGCAAATGACCGGCGTGCTCGATCTCTCAGGCCACTCCGCGGAATCCGCGTGACGAGGATGCGTCAAATCGTCTCACTGTGGGGACGCGTGGCACTCGCCTGGTGTCTGGTGGCGCAGTCCAGTGCCCTCGCCGGCCCGTCACCGTCCACCTCGAAAGAGTTCGCCCCCGTCACCGCCCTCAAGAACTACTACGTCGATCCCTTTACCGGCACGGCCAACTTCACCATTCCCCTCGTCATTCCACCCCCGCGCCAGAGCCTG
>JACQRA010000149.1 GCA_016206725.1 Candidatus Omnitrophota bacterium | reverse complement strand
GCTTGTAACGGCACCTCTCCCAGCCGAACCAGCTCGGCTTGGGGGTAGTAAAACGAAAGGATTTCATGGGCGCGAAGACCTCGCCGAGCCAAGTGGGCGGTTCCCCACTGGCAGAGCCCCACGCCATGTCCCCATCCTTGACCGCGGAGGGCAAATCCATCGCCCTCACGAGCGATCGTCAGGGCGGTCGAGCGAATCGTGGAAAATCCCAACAGTTGACGAAACTCGTAGCCGCTCAAGACGAGGGGTGTGGTACCTCGAATCCGAATCTGGGCGATCCGCCCGGTCGAGGTGTGGCGGACAATCGCCAGGTCAGTCACCGGCCAGATGGAGCTTCCCCGCTGTTGCTTGATTGCCCAGGCTAGATCCGCCGCGGTGACCCGCCGCTGCCAGCGATAAAACGGCGACTCTCGGCAGAACTCACAGAGACGACCGCCTTTGAGCGGCGCCAGGTCAAACGGTCCCATCACGACCGCGTCTTCCGTCACGCCGCCGCACGTCGAGTGATAGAACGCCGGAAACACCCTGCCCCGGTAGGTCAGAATCAATCCGGCCGTCTCCTTCACGATGCGGTTCGTGCGCCATTTCTCGCCGGCTTTTCCGCCGTAGACTTGCGAGAGGACATCGCTGGTGACATCATACTCAACCGAGGTTTTTGAGAGCCGCTGAAACAGCGCATACGTCCGTGCGGCGATGGCGATCGCTTTCAAGGCCTCAGCCGGCCAGTGATACGGCGCTTCCTTGCTGAGGACCCCCTGCAGGTAATCCTCCAGCGCCACATGGTTGACCACCAACAAGTGGTACCCACCCGTCGGGGAGAGATCGTTCTGCCGCACGATCTCCAACGTCCCACGAAGGCGATGGCCGTTGAGGCTGACCGTCGCTTCGCCCGCCGGCTCGACACGAAGACCTGAGGAGGCCACGCGCTGTTCGCCGAACAGAATCCCCTCACGGCTTGCTCGAACCTCAACCCGAGGCAAGTGTGAGCCCTCGCGGAGCACGTTGGCATTCTGCAGCGCGATGATCCGAAATTGTCCCTGAACGGCGACGTCCACCTGTGGTTGATCGCGCACGACCGCGACTCGAATCCACGGCGGATTGGTTGGCAAGCCCCCGGTTTCAGAAGCGGCAAATCCCTCGGCTGAGAAACCGCCCCATGCGATCAGCCACGCAACAATCGGGAAAATCGGGGACACAAACCAATTAGGGGACACAAAACAATTTCTAACAATGGTTTGTGTCCCCGCTTTGTGTCCCTTCATTGGGTGAGATGCTGATACGCCAACCGAGTCGCCTTGCGGCCTCGCGCGGTGCGCTTGAGGAACCCTGCCGAGAGAAGAAACGGCTCGACGATGTCCACGATGGTGTCGCGCTCTTCATTCAGTGCCGCCGCCAAAGCCTCGATGCCGACCGGCCCGCCGCCATAGACCTCCATGATCGTCCGTAGGACTTTGCGATCAATCGGATCAAGCCCATAGGCATCAACCCCTTGGGCATCCAGCGCCGCCTCCGCCACCTCCTTCACCACCGTCTCCTGCCGCTTGACCTGCGCATAATCCCGCACGCGACGCAGGAGGCGATTCGCGACCCGCGGGGTGCCGCGCGAGCGACGAGCAATCTCGGCGCACGCGTCGTCATGGATGGAGAGCCCTAAGACCTTGGCGGAACGCCGGACGATCTCCTCAAGCTCCTGGGGTTGATAGAACTCCAAATGGTACACCATGCCGAAGCGGCTGCGCAACGGATTCGAGAGCAGCCCTGCCCGCGTCGTCGCCCCCACGAGCGTGAAGTGCTTCAGGCGGAACTTGATGGTCTTGGCGTAGGGCCCTTTATCCACGACAAAATCAATCTCGTAGTTTTCCATCGCGGGATAGAGGAATTCCTCGACGACTTTGGAGAGCCGATGGATTTCGTCGATGAAGAGCGCGTCGCCCTGCCCCAAGTTGGTGAGAATCCCGATCAGGTCTCCGGCTCGCTCAATGGCGGGACCGCTGGTCGCGGTGATCTTGGCCGACATCTCGTTGGCGATGATATGGGCCAGACTCGTCTTCCCCAGCCCGGGCGGGCCGGCCAGCAAGAGATGTTCGAGCGGTTCCTTGCGGCGTTTCGCCGCCTGCACCGCGACACGGAGATTGTCCACCACCGCCTGCTGCCCGATAAACTCCTCAAATCGCTTGGGCCGCAAGCTGAGGTTGAGAATTTGATCTTCTTCGGTCTCGGGTACCGGACGGGTGACCGTCTCAGGAGCGGGCGGGGACAGAGGCATGATCGGGCTCAACAGTCACAGGCTCGACGTCGGCTTGGCGCTGTCGATAGACTTCGTTCAAGACCTCCTCAGCCGTCTTGAGAGACGAGTTCCTGGCTAACGCGGATTTGACCATCGCGTTGGCTTCGTGCTTCTTGTACTCGAGCTGCAGCAGGATGGCGACGGCTTCTTCCTCAACCGCGGTCGCCATCTGATGAACCGGCATCGCCTGCCGCGGCGTTTTGGTTTGGATCAAGGCGTATTTGCCGACTTTCCCCTGGAGCTTGGCGATGATTTCTTTCGCTCGCTGCTCTCCGATCCCCGGCAAGGAGCGTAGGACGCCGAGATCGCCTTCATCAATCGCTTTCGCGATGGTGGGAATCGGTTTGGTGAGCGCTCGCAGCGCCGCCTTTGGACCGATGCCGGAAACCGTGATGAACCGCTCAAAGAACTCTCGCTCGATCTCGTTGAGGAAGCCGATCAACACCGGCACCCCCCGGCCGACCTCGAGTTGTTGATAGTGAAAGGTGATCAGTTCGGCTTCGTGGTGATCCGACTGGCTGAGTTTGTCGGAGAGGGTGCGCATGATGGAGGGCGGGACAAAGACCTGATATGAGACACCCTGCACATCGAGGATGAGTGAGGCGTCGCTCTGTTCCCGCACAAGGCCGCGCAATCGACAAATCATGGTAAATTACATTGATCAGGGACACAAACCAATTTTTTAGAACTTGTTTTGTGTCCCTGTGGCTTCTGGGTGATGTGGGCGTGGGCGATGGCGAGGGCGAGCGCGTCCGTGGTATCGGACGACCACGATCGGTTCGTAACACCCAGCCACGTCGAGACCATCCGCGCGACTTGCTCTTTGGAGGCGGCGCCGTTTCCGGTGAGCGCCTTTTTCACCCGTGTGGGCAGATAGTCCACCTGTTCAAGATGATGGGAGGCCATCGCAAGGCACACGACCCCTCGCGCATGGGCCATCAAGGTGGCGGTGGTGAGGTAGGTATGATGCGTGTAGAGCCCCTCCAGCACTCCGATGGAAGGCTGGTGGGACGCCATGACCTTGGCCAAGACATCGTAGAGCTGCTGCAACCGAGCTCCCAACGGCTGTCGAGGAGAAGGATGAATGACGCCGGCATCCACCACCTGCAGGCGACCGGCGTCCGTGCTGATAAGACCATAGCCTGTGGCGTTCAACCCCGGATCAATCCCCAGAATCACCATGGCATCACGCTGCGTGTTCCGCGAGAATGGCGTCGGGGATGTCGAAGTTCGCCGACACGTGCTGGACGTCGTCATGATCCTCCAAGGCATCCAGCAATGTCAAGAGCTGCTTGGCGGTGTGGGGATCGTCCACCCGCACCGAGGATGAGGGCACCATGGCCAAGTCGGCCGATTCCCACGTCAACTGCTGCGTGGCGAGCGCCTGCTTGACGGTTTCAAACTCGTGCGGTGTGGTGATCACGGCAAACAGATCGCCCTCTAATCGAATGTCTTCCGCTCCGGCCTCCAGTCCGATCGTCATCAGGCGATCTTCTTCGATGAGAGAGGCTTTGACCAGAATCGATCCCTTCTTCTGAAACAACCAGGACACGCTGCCGGCCCCGGCCAGGTTGCCCCCATGCTTCGAGAACACATTGCGCAGTTCCGCTGAGCTGCGGTTGCGGTTATCCGTCAACGCCTCCACCAAGATCGCGACCCCGCCCGGGCCGTAGCCCTCGATCACCATTTCTTCATAGGAGACGCCGGGCAGCTCTCCGAGTCCTTTTTTAATCGCCTGCTCGATCTTGTCCTTGGGAAGGTTGACGTCGCGGGCCTTGGCCATCGCCAATCGCAGGCGGGGGTTGGCATCCGGAGAGCCACCACCCTGCTTGGCGGCCACGGTGATTTCTCGGACGACTTTGCTGAAGGCCTTGCCGCGCTGGGCGTCGACCACGGCTTTCTTATGCTTGATCCCCGCCCACTTGGAATGACCCGACATCCTTCGATTCGTCTCCCTCGCGAGGCTCAGTATAACACAGGAAGAAAAAAGCCGCCAAGCAAACGCTTGGCGGCTCGGGCCTCAACGCAAAAAGGGGACACAAACAGATTTTCGAAATTGTTTGTGTCCCCTATTTAGAACTCGTAGTGCAGAATCACTCCGGGTTTCTTCTCGCGTCCTTTCGGCTCAGGGTGCGAATCCGGCTTGACCAGCTCCCACACCACATCCGTGGTGGAGCGAATCATCACGGCGGTTCCCTTGGCCGAACCCCACGTCAAGCCTGAGAGCGGCCCTTCTTCCTGACCGACCTGGAACATCTGCTTGGGAATCTCAGCCCACGTCGTGGACCAACGGACCACATCGCCCGGAAGCTGCTCAATCGGCTTGCGCTCCGCTGCCATGACAGACATCGAAGGGAGAAGGAACAGCAACAACGCTGATTGACGAAATACGAGATACGAAATACGAGATACGTTCATCTGTGCCTCCGATCGCTGACAAGCGTTACGCACGATTAAGCATCCTTCAACGAAAGTATGCCTGACGGTCTTCACTAATTTCAAGGTCTGGCTGTAATTTTTCATAAGGCCCTGAGGTCAGGTATGCTTGTTACAAGGGGGGTGGTGGCAATCTTAACAGAGC
>JACQRA010000137.1 GCA_016206725.1 Candidatus Omnitrophota bacterium | reverse complement strand
AGCGCGCTCGTCATCCGCCGAAGTCCGGAGAGAATCCCGTGGACGCCTGCAAGGGTCAGATGCTTCTGGAACCCGGAGAACTCCACCGTGGAGCCGATGATCAGGCGTCCGTCCCGACGCTGGACGACGTACGCCTGCTCAGACATCACCGCGCTGCGGAATAACCGTTTCGGTCCTTGGAAAACGAGCATCTGCCCACGAGCCGGTACGACCGGCAGCTTGACCGGGGGGGCTTCCACCAGCGAGGCCCAACTGCCAAGACAGTTGATGACCACTGGAGCGCGCAGGCTTCCCTGATCTGTCTCCACCCCTCGCACGGCACGGCGTTGAATGATCAGACGTCGCACGCTGGTCTGTTCCAGTAACGTGACCCCCGCGCGTTGGCACGCCCGCCGCAACGCCTCCATCAACTGGACGTTGTCAACTTGAGCCTCACGCGGAAAGAAAAAGCCGCAACGCAACCGGCCATCCACCGATGGCTCTCGTCGTCGCACCTGAGCCGACGACCAGCGCTCAACCCGAAGTCCCTCGGCGCGCTGCCAACGCCGACGCGCCGCCATCCGGCGCTCGGCCTGCCGGGTCATGGCGAGATACAGGATGCCATCAACATGAAAATCCACCGAGATGCCGGAGCGCCGCTCGAGATGTCTGACCCATTGGGGATACATCCGTCGAGCGGAATGGCAGAGGTCAAAGAACGCTCCGGGTCGAACCAGATCCATCTGCGCGGAGAGAATGCCAGCCGCCGCGCTGGACGCCTCGGCGCCGATCGCGCCGCGCTCGACGACCGCCACCCGCTGATCGCGTCGGGCAAGTTCCTCAGCGACGGCGCAACCGATGATGCCGCCACCAAGCACAATGACATCAAAGGACGATTGACTCATGGTCTCAACACAGCGAGGAGTGCAGGGGCTCTAATAGTGAAGCAAAGAAAAGATGGGATGATGGCCCAACCGCTTGCGCCCCTCCAAGGCGGTCAGCTCGATGAGGAACGCGACCTCCACGAGGTGGGCGCGGAAATGCTCGAGGAGTTTCACCACGGCACCCGTCGTTCCGCCCGTGGCCAACAGATCGTCAATGAGAACCACCCGCGCCTGTTCAGGCAGACTGTCGGCATGCATCTCCAAGGCGCCCTCGCCATACTCAAGGGTGTAGGTGGCTTTGATCGTCTTGTGCGGCAGCTTGCCGGCCTTGCGGACCAGCACCAACCCTACGCCCAAGCGATCGGCCAAGGCGGCGCCGAAAATCAGTCCTCGGGATTCCACCGCGACGACCGCATCGAGCTGTTTCGTCGCGTAGCGATCGGCAAATTGATTGATCGCTTTGCGGAACATCGCCCCGCTCTGCAGAAGCGGGGTGATGTCGCGAAACAGGATACCCCGCTTGGGAAAATCCGGAATGTCACGGATGTATCGCTTGAGCTGTTCCTGTGTGAACGTCGCGATGGTCATCGAGGACCGAAGAGGCCGAGGCTGGCGGTATAGCCGTGCAAGAAATTGATGCCGCCAACCGGCCCAATCTCCCCGTTGCAAAAGAAACCGCTGATCGGCACGCGAGAGCCCATGACCTCGCGGATCGTTCTCAGATCGTGCGGGGTCGATCCATAAAACGTTTTCCCCCGTCCGACACAATTAAAGAGGAGGACCCCGTGTGGTGCGGCCTGGGACGCCGCCACATGGTCTCGCAAGAGGCGACGAAGCTCCCCGCGTGAGGCGGACGGATCCCTCAGATGAAACTGGAGCGTTTGGCCGACGTGGATCGACTCTTCCACGGCAATGGCGCCGCTCGGGGGGTCGATACCGACCAAATGACGGATGAGGAAATCCTGCGGACTGAATCGGGGCTTCATTTCGTTGATCACCATGCCGACGAAGACCGCATGCTGCGCCAACGCCTGATCCGTCGGGGAGAGCCCCACGAACAACTCCCGCAACACCTCGAGCGCCTGACGGCCGCCCAACTCCCACACCACATGCTCTTCCGCTTTGGTCACCACGAAGGGTTGGCCGACCGGCCGACACCCCGAGGCGATGAGAGTTTCGCATCTGAGCGGACCGGTCATCGCGACACCCACGGCCCCCGCGCGATGCGCCTCCGTATCATAGAAGAGGACGTGCTCGCCGGGTTCTTCTCCTCCGCTGGCCAAACCGCCGATAATCGGACAGCCGGGGAATGTCTCGTTCAGTTCGTTCAAGATCTTGGAGGGATCGCAGGTGGCAGGGTCAGCCAACAGGACGAAGTTCGGACGCTCTTGGGCTGGAATGCCGACCTTATCCACCCAAAATCCGCCGGGGCTGGCAAGCTCCAACTCCTCAGGACTGATCAGGAAAGGATAGAGACGCACATCAGGCAGGTGGGCGGCGAAGATCGACACCGCGGGGACCGCCTCCACGACGCGATCCGTCCCGATCACCCCGTGCCCGCTGCAACCCATGAGCACGGCAGGTCGGAGATGATCGTGGATGACCTGATTCGCTTCAGCCCAGTCGGCCTGCTGGTAGAGGGGAGAGATAAAGACGCACGCCCAATGACACGGATTCCCTATGAGCTGGTCAAGGATCTGACGACACGCCTGGTCCACGGCGTTGCGCAGGTGGGTGGATTCGCTGATGGCTGAGGCAAATCGCATGGGCCAGGTGCTAGCTTAGAATCATCCGTCTGGTTTGTCAACCCAACCTGCCGGAATGACGTGCGGGGCAAAGGCCGCCGGCGCCATCCGGAACAGGCGCGCATCCATCACGAAGACGACGTGAGATGGCGGCGGCTGAAACCGGTCCAGGTCGCCCCAGCGTTGCTGTCGAGTCGTGCGCCGATGGAACAATTCGGTGTGGGTCAGTCCGCTCAACTCCTTGGTCGTCCCGGCGTACAGGTGGTCTTGATGCTCGAGGATCCACGGCTCGTGCTGCCGATACACCCCCAGGGGGATGCGCAAAAAGATGGTCGTGTCGCGATGGGGCAGTCCCCGCGGGAGATTGAGGATCGCATCGAAGCTCCGCTCAACGGCGCTGATGGTTCCCTCAACCGTCCGGGTCAACGCGATGCTGAGGGCATGAGTCGTCTTGACCACGAGCCATTGAGTCCCGTCGACGGCCCGGCCAGGCAGTGCCCACCGGATGGCGCCGCGAGGGCGTCCGACAGCCCATCCGATCCCCTCATTGAGGTCTCCCACGATGTGCTGGGTCCAATCGATGAGTTTATTGACCCGAACGATCGTCCCGCTGCCCGGACTGATGGCTCCACCGGTCGCTACCGTATAGGTGACCGTGGCATCGCCGAGACTCAGCTCGCGAAGTTGGAACGCGTCCGCCAGCTCTCTCACGCGCGCAAGAGGACGGCCGTGACCCAACCGATGGTACAGCGCCCGAATGCCCACGAACACGTGCTCAATCGGACGGACCTCAGGACCTGGAATCGGCAGATCGATGAGCCAATCCGCCAACCGAACGATTTCCAACTCCGTCACGTTGGCGGTTGTGTAGAGCAGGCCGTGGAGATCGACGAGCGTATGGTCTCGGTGGATCGTCAGAGGAGGCTTTGAGGGACACCCCGCGAAGAACCGTTCCTCGAAGGATTGCTCCTCCGCTCCCAGCGACGGCACCAAGGCGACCCACATCACGATGAGAAGTAAGGGGACACAAACCATTTTTAGAAATTGTTTTGTGTCCCCGACTTTCCCGTTATTCATAGATTCCTTCAAGCGGCCGTCCATCCAGCGATTCGGGCGGATAGTCAACACCGACGATCTTCAAGATCGTCGGCATGAGATCGATGATCCGATGGGGCTGCGAGGAATCGCCTCGACGAATGGTCGGCCCCGCGAGAAAACAGGTAATGCGCATCGCCTCGCGCAGCGGAGCCCCGTGATCGGTTCCCTGCTCGCCGTCGGTGCGAAACGTCCAGCCGCGCTTGGCGGTCACCACCACGTCGGGGTCGCGACTGTCGGCCAGCTCCGCGATGGGAGACTTCCACCCAAAGAACTTCGCGATCCCGACGACGGCGTCCGGATAGTCGGTCCCTGCTGTGGCCTGTAACCACTCCTCGGCCGAGTGGGCGCTCTGTATCCATTGCGCGACAGGAAGCGGCGCGACCGCATCACGGACCGAGAGATCATGAAGATAACCCAGCGGATCCTTGTCGGCGTGCGCGAGTTCATAGCGATAGCGATCCACCCCTCCCTCATCCGTCTCGATATGGAGGACGGCGTGCTGCGACGGCGCGCGGTGCACCAGAACCTGCGAGGCATCGCGTTTCGCAAGGACGAGATCCGCCCCTTCGCATTGGCCCAACGACTCAAGCACGTTGACCCGGTCGTGGTTCGGGCCCACATCGTAGGCCATCAACTCTTCAAGGCTGTTGCGCTGCCACACGCCGCTGTGACACCCGCCTTTCGGCAGAAAGATGGAGGCCTGTCCCCACGCTTGATGATCAATGAAGACAAACCGGCTTGCGTCCATCCCCGGATGGATCCAGTCCTTGCCCACGACCTTGACGTTGCAGCCAAGCTGCCGATGGAACAACTCCTCAACAAGCCGTGAGGTCTTCGTCGAAGCCGTCTCGCCTCCCACATGCCCATGATCGGAGACCAAAAACAGATAGGTGGAATCGCCCCACCCGACCTGGCGGATCCGGCGCATCATTTTGCCCAGCATCCGATCGAAGAACATCACGGTATCTCGCACCTGACCGAATTGCCCCCGTGAGGAATGGTGGCTGAGCTTATCCACCATAGGAAACCAGGCCGCCATGACCCGGGCCTCCGGATCGCCGATCACTTCTTCGATCATGTAGCGTGCGTTGATCCGGTCTAGCTCATACGGAATTCTCTGGCTGGCGGTAAAGGGCTGTTCGACGGTGTTGAACGCCCGGTGGACCCACAATGGCGGAGGATTCAGCGGCGCGATGGGCAGGATGGTAAACCGATAGCGCTTGCCAAGGTACGTGTCCAGCATCGGCACGCCGCGCTGCTGCAAGAACCGATAGGTGTCCTCCGGGGCGAATTTATCGAGTAAATCGGAGATCTTTGGGCCGGATCGTTGACGCCGCCACAACCACTGGGGAATCCATTCGCTGAGTTGACCGGTGGGGAGGCGAGTGGCTCGTTCGAATTGGTTCTGCGATTTGACGCCGGTCCGATCAGGAAACCGACCGGTGAACAACGCCCCGTTGGCCGTGAGGGTATTGGAGGGGAAGGTGGTGAAGACCTGCGTGAATTCGAGTCCTCCATCAATGAAGACCTGTTGGATATTCGGCAAGAGGCCTTCCTTGGCCATGGCGTGGACGACGTCCGGGCGCAGTCCGTCGACGTAGAGCACGATCACGCGGGCCTTCGGGACTGGTTCCCCCGCGTAGGCAACGGGGTGGAGTGCGGCAAGGAGGAGGCCGGCGAGAATTCTGGCGCGCATGGAGAATGAGGTATTATACAATGATCCCACTACCTGCCGCTGGCCTAAAAGGCCCTGCGCTACACGCAGAGCCGCCTTCGGCGGATGCGGCAGGTGGTGGGATGGAATGATGCATCCGTTTTCCTATGATCCGTTCCAGCAACGGGCGATCGAGACGATCGACCGGGGCACCTCGCTCTTCGTCGCCGCCCCCACGGGGGCCGGCAAGACGGTCATTGCCGACTACGTGATCGAACAGGCACTCGCCCGCTACCAACAGGTGATCTACACCGCGCCCGTCAAGGCCCTAAGCAACCAGAAGTTCCGCGATTTCAGCGCGCGGCACGGCGACGAGGTGGGGATCATGACGGGCGATGTGACGCTCAATCCGAGCGCCGCCCTGCTCATCATGACCACAGAAATCTATCGCAACACGCTGCTCGAAGACCCTGCGCGACTGGCGCGTTGCGCGTGGGTGATCTTCGATGAGGTGCATTACCTTGATGATCCGGAACGTGGGACCGTGTGGGAAGAAGCCATCCTGTTTACCCCGTCCCACATCAACCTCTTGGCGCTGAGCGCGACCATTCCGAACGTTGACGAGCTCGCCACCTGGATCCGGCAGGTTCATGAGCGAGAGGTGGCTGTCATTGTCGAGACGCAACGCCCCGTGCCGCTCCATACGCTGTTTCAATGCCAGAATAAGATGCTGGCCAGCGCCAACGCGTTGAAGCATGAAGGGTATCGCAACCGAGAAGAGTGGCCCCGACAGTGGTCTGGGCGGAACCGCGTCCGGCATCGTCGTCACGATCGTGCCGGGCAAGAACGCTGGACGGTGCATCCGAACCGCCTGGACCATTTGATCGAACATTTGCGAGCCACCGAGCGGCTGCCGTGCATCTTGTTTACCTTTGGGAGGCGGCGCACGGAAGAGCTCGCATGGGAGGCCTCACGGCTGCCCCTCATCCACCCCGAGGAACAAGCCCAATTGCGCCGGTTGTTTCGTGAGTTGTGTGAACGCTACCAGCTCACACGCGATCCGACCGCGCAGGCTCTGTCCCAACTGATTGATCGGGGGGTCGCGTACCATCATGCCGGCATGTTGCCGACGGTCAAGGAGGTGGTGGAGCGATGCTTTGTCAGCCGACTCGTGAAGTTCATCGTCACCACCGAAACGTTCGCGCTGGGGATCAACATGCCTGCGAGAAGCGTGGTGATCGACACCCTCAAGAAACGGGTTGAGGGACACGTGGATCTGATCCGCTCTCGACAATTCCTGCAGATGGCCGGGCGGGCGGGACGCCGAGGGATGGATGAGGCCGGTTACGTCTACTTGCGAATCCAGCCGACGATGATCAGCTACTATGACGTCATGCGGGTCATTCGAGGACAACCTGAATTGGTGCAGAGCCGATGGAACACGGCCTACGCCACCCTGTTGAATCTGTATCGCCGGCACGGACGAGGATTGCTCTCGATCTTTCCCAAGACGTTCTATGCGTTTCAGACCTCGGGCCGTCGACGGGAAGCCGGCCTTGCGCTGATGGAGCGCAAATTGGATCTGTTGGAAGCGGTCGGATATCTCGGCGTGGAGGGGTTGACGGAGCGCGGGGAATTCGCCTCCTGGCTGTATGGCTATGAATTGCTGCTGACCGAATTGCATACGCAAGGGCACCTCGATCGACTGGATGCCCCTTCCCTGGCCGTCTTGCTGGCTTCGGTCGTGTACGAACCACGACCGGGCCTTCGGATGCCGAAATCCACGACGATCGGCCGGCGCCTCGAACACCTGTGCGAAGAACCGATGGGACGGATCCATCGCTTGGAGCGGCAATTTGGCATTCGTCCGGTTTCCAAATCGCCGGCGTTCCAACTCTCGCCCGGGATGGAAGCGTGGTTCCATGGCGCGGCGTTCGTACGGCTGAACCGCCTGTGCGAGGTGGACGAGGGTGAGATCGTTCGCTACTTTAGGATGACCGTTCAATTGCTGCGACAGCTCGCGGAAGCCCCGGCGGCTGAGGACGCGTTGCGTCGAAAAGCCACCCTGGCGATCTCGCGGATCAACCGGGACGTCATTGATGCGGAACAACAGTTGCGCCTCGGCTAGCATCTGGCTGCTCTGCACGGCACTCAGCGGATGCGCCACGCCGCAGTATGCGATCCGTCCCACGCCGACGCCGGATGAATCTGAGTGGGTCGTGGACCTTGAGCGGACGATCAGCGCCTATCAAGCGCAGGAGTTGGAACGGCAGGGCAGCCGCCTGATTCATGCCGGCGAACGCCTGTGGGGATTTGACGTGGCCTCAGTCTTGCGCCGTTTGAGTCGCGTCACGGAGCGGCCGAGCCTGCCGTACCGCGTCTTCTTACTGCAAGACCGTGATCCCAACGCCGTGGCCTTGGCCGATGGGCGTGTCTACGTCACAAGCGGCATGTTGAACTACTTGTCGTCACGAGGAAGCCGTGAGGACGAGCTGGCGGCTATTGTCTCCCACGAGTTGGCGCATACGGTCGCGCAGCATCTCATCAGACGCTACCGCCAGCTCCAGCAGCAGCAACTCCTAATGGCCGTCGTGGGGGTGGGCACCGCGATCGCCTCGCAACAAGGCGGCTCCTCGATCGGCTCGTTGGCGAATGATGCGGCCTCGCTGGTCACCTCGGTGGCGAACAGCGCCTACAGCCAGGACCAAGAGCTGGAGGCGGATCAGCTCGGCGCGCGCTACATGGCGAGGGCGGGATATGATCCCTACAGTGCGGTGGCGGTCTTGCGGGATTTCAGGCGCTTCGCGCCGGGTGGGATTTTCCTCAGCACGCACCCTGATCCGGAACGCCGGGCGCAGGATCTCGAGCGATTTCTCACCGAAACGACGCCGGCTTCCTCAACGCCTGCGTCCGTCGAGCCGCAGCGCCAGCGTCTCAAAGCCGCCCAGCGCCTCTACCCTGCCGGCTCCCTGAGTTGGCAGAATCTCCAGCGGCAGTTGGACGATCTCGACGCACTCGACTGACGCGATCCTCCTCACCTGTCATGCCAAATGATGACAGTTCCGTCACTGATACGGTCTCAGGGGTTGGGATCTTACAACAATCGGAGAAACTCTTCGCGACTGAGACCCGCCTGCTCCAAGATCGCCAGCACGGTTCCCTTCGGGATATCGTAGCCGTATGGGACGATGACGAGGCGAGTACCGGTAGGGTCGTGGCGCATGAACGCTAGATGGCTGCCTTTTCCACGCTTCGGGGCCTCGACGAAACCGGCTTTCCGAAGCACCTGGATGATGCGCCGCGAGGAAAGCGCGGGCAACCGACTCATGCCAGGGCGACTTCGACGGGGCTCGTGTAGTGGATGGGAGCGGAGAGGCTGGGGGTGAGTTCTTTCAGGAGACCGAGTCGCTGCGCGTTGTCGAGGTAGAGCGCAATGGCTTCTTCCAGCGCCTCACGCGCACCTTCAGGTGTTGTCCCGTATGATGCCACACCAAGTTCCGGACACTTCGAGACAAAACGTCGGCCTTCCTTCCAAATGACTGCGGTAACATAGCCTCGCTTCATCGTTCCCCCCTCCTGTTCCGCAGTCATTATACCACACCGCATTGCGATCACGGACTGCGCTTCAGGTGCTCCGCGGTCCGCATCTGTCGGAACGCAGGATTACGCAGGATGATGCACGATTGAGTCGGCAGGGAGTCGTTTGGCGCTGACGAACGCACGGATGGCGTCACGAGACGGAGGAAGCACGCCGCCCTCGGTGATGAACGAGGCCACCAGCTCAGCGGGGGTCATGTCAAAGGCGGGATTCTTCGCTGCGGAACCTTCCGGGGTAATGCGAACCCGCTCCATGCGTCCCTGAGCCGTGAGGCCGGAGACCCACGTCACTTCCTCCGGCGAGCGCTCTTCGATCGGAATCTTGGAGCCGTCGTCGAGTGTCACATCAAATGTTGACCGCGGAGCCGCGACATAGAACGGCACGCCGTGGTGCTTCGCCAAGACGGCCAGGGTGTACGTGCCGATCTTGTTGACGACATCGCCATTGGCGGCAATCCGATCGGCCCCCACGATCACGCAATCAACCTGCCCGTGCCGGAACAACGAACCAGCCGCCGTATCCGCGATGACGGTATGAGCCACTCCCTCCTGAGCTAGCTCCCACGCGGTCAGTTTCGCGCCTTGAGAACGAGGGCGGGTTTCGTTGACGTAGACGGAGAGAGCGCGGCCCTGTCGATGCGCGTGATAGATGGGGGCGAGCGCGCTGCCCCAATCCACAAAGGCCAGCCACCCGGCGTTGCAATGCGTCATCACGCGCACGCCATCGCGCAACAACGCAGCGCCCACACGCCCGATTGCCTCGCCGGCGTTGGCATTCTCATCCGCAAGCTGCTCGGCCCTACGAACCGCCTGTTGGCGAGCCTGCGCTGGATCCTTCGCGTGTCGAATCGCCTGAAGCACGCCCTCCACCGCGTAGAACAAGTCGTGGGCGGTAGGACGGGTCGCTCGAATCAGAGAGGCGGCTTGCTCAAGAAACGACGCAAAGGCGGCCTCGGGCGCTTCAAGCACGGCTTGCGCCATGGCGTAGCCTGCCGAAGCGCCAATGGCGCCTGCCCCGCGCACCAGCATCGTCCGGATGGCCTCGGCCGTGTCGCGATGCGTCCGGCACGTCGCCACCTCAAAGGCGTGGGGAAGCTTGTGCTGATCGATTAACTTGACCGTGGAGCCTTCCAACCACACGGTTCTGTACTCTTTGCCGTTAACTTTCATCGCTACTCTACTTACTACTTACTGCTTACTACTTACTCCAACGGGATGCCGTGTCGTGCGGTATTCTCGCAGATCGTCTTGGGAAGGACAAGCTGCAGGAGATAATCCGGCCCGCCCGCTTTCGTCCCCAGGCCGGAGAGCTTGTAGCCTCCGAAAGGCTGACGTCCAACGATCGAGCCGGTGATCGGACGGTTGAGATAGAGGTTGCCCACCTGAAACGATTCGATGGCTTCCTGGATGTGGGATGGCGAACGGGAATAGACGCCACCGGTCAAGCCGTACTCGGTGTCGTTCGCCAACGCGATCCCCTCTGAGAAGCTCTTCACTCGAAACACACAGACTACCGGCCCGAACAATTCTTCTTGGGCGAGGGGACTGCGAGGATCCACATCGGCAAAGAGCGAGGGGCCAACAAAATAGCCCTCCGAGGGCAAGCGCTGCGCAGGATACTCCAAGAGACATCGCGATGAGGAGTGCCCATTGGCAATCGCTTGCCGCACGCGCACGAGGGCATCGTGGTCGATGAGCGGCCCCAGCTCGCAGCGCGGCTCCACCGGATCGCAGATCACCAACCCCTCCACTGCCGGAATGAGCCGTTGCACCAGCCGATCATACACCGCCTCATGCGCAATGAGGCGGGAGGCTGCCGAGCATTTCTGACCCTGATACCCAAAGGCCGAGGTGACGATCCCTTTAATGGCCTCATCCAGATCGGCGTCGTCATCAATGACGATGGCGTTCTTCCCGCCCATTTCCACGACCGCGTGCTTCATGACGCGCTGACCGGCAACCGGCACGCTGATCGTCCGAAGAATCGAAAGTCCGACCGCCTTGGAGCCGGTAAACATGATGAGCGCGACATGGGGGTGTTCGACCAAGGCTTTCCCCACTTCTTCACCGAGGCCCGGCAGATATTGCACCACATCAGGTGGCACGCCGGCCTCATGGAATGCGCGGGTCAAATGGTACGCGATGATGGGGGACTGTTCGGCAGGCTTGAGGATCACGACGTTGCCGGCCGCGAGCGCGGCAGAACTCATCCCCGTGAGGATCCCGAGGGGAAAATTCCAGGGTGCCACGACCGCGCAGACGCCGCGCGGAATATACCGGTACTGGTTGGCCTCTCCAGGCCGCTGCCCGACGGATTTTCCCTTCGCCAGCTCCAGCATTTGAACGCTGTAATACTCAAGATAATCAATCGCTTCGACCACATCCGCGTCCGCCTCTCGCCACGGCTTGCCGACTTCAAAAACCACCAGCGCCGCAAACCATTCCCGACGACGCCGCAGATGCTCCGCGGTCGCCCGCAGGAGCGCGACCCGCTGCTCGATGGACGTCTTTCCCCACCGGACTTGCGCGCGCCGCGCAGCCTCCACCGCACGCTCCACCTCCGCCTGCGTGCCGTGCGCCACCCGACCGATCACCTGAGTGGGATGCGCGGGGTTGACGGAGTCCAGCCAGCGACCCGTCGTCACGGATCGGCCATCAAGCAGACACGGCAGGTCCTGTCCGAAGATGCGAGGCGCCTCAGCCAAGGCTTGCGCGAAGCGTTGCCGCTGGGCGGCGTCAGCGAAGTTGGCAAGCGGCTCGTTCGTGAATGTCGAGGGGGTCATCCCCACAACTCCTGGCGAAGGAACGATTCGTTGGCGGTGTTTTCCAAAATCCTCCGCACCAGGTACGCCATACCGGGGATCAATTCGCCGAGGGGCGTATACACCCGCACCGGATACCCCATCTGATGAATGGCCCCCTGCATGGCATCACCCATTCCATAGAGCAGTTGGAACTCCACGGTCTCCTTCGCCAACCCCTTCGCCTCAGCCACGGCCATCGCGTAGCCGATCGCGTGAGGATGATGCGATCCAACCTCAGGGTGGACGAGTGGCGCGTGGGACAACACCAGGTTGGTGAGTCGCTCAAAACTCTGATCGGTCTGAAGTTTGCGTTGATAAACCGGCACGCCCCATCCACGTTGGAGGGCGAAGGCGATTTCAGAATCCCAGTACGCGCCTTTGACCAACCGGACATGCAGCCGACGATGACGGGCCTCCAACCAACCCAGCAGTTCCTTCATCACCGATTCCGAGTCCTGGAGATAGGCTTGGAGGACGATGCCGAGCTGCAGCCGCTCGCCGATCCCCGGCTCGCACAGCAGCCGCCTCGCTAGCTCAAGCGTCACGTCTCGAAGCTGGTATTGCTCCATGTCAAGCGTGATGGCGGCTCCGTGATTGACGGCCTGTTGCGCGATCCTCCGCAACCGATCAAGGGCTCGACTCACGCTGTCCTCCATACTCAGCGGGTCAAAGTGGGCTGACAGGCTGGAGGGTTTGATGGACAGATGCACCATCGGTCGACCGCCCACGGCATCAGGAGCGCGCAGTCCCCGACACGCCACGCTGAGCTCTTCGATCAACGAGAGATAGCGTTGCATGTAGGCCTCGGCTTCCGATTCACTGGCGACCTGCTCTCCCAACGCATCAAGACTCACCAAGACACCTCGATCCGCCATGCGGCGGATGACCGCCACGGCATCATGGAGATGCGAGCCGGCGATAAACTGCCTCGCCATCTGCTCCACGACGTGGCGCACCACCATCGCGGCGGCCGGTGCCGTCAACAGCCCAGGGCGCGACAAGGAGGCGCCGAGACGAAGGGCGTGGGGCAAGCGACGTTGATGAGTCGGGAAATAGTCCCGCACATGTTGCACAACCGCCTGGGGGGTGCGCAGGCTGGGCAAACAATCCAGAAAGCGCAGGACCACGGCTTTCACCTGCGGGTCGGAGAGCGTCCACGAGAGAACCTGCTTCGTCCAGCGGTTGAGCGTCGTCAAGTGCTCATGTTCATGGCGGGCGCGCTCGAGCAACTCGCGCTCGATCTCCTGGGTGCGCTCTTCCACTGAGGCCATAGGCTGCGTCACACTCATGTCTGTAATGATATACTACCTAGAGCCCTAGAGGGAAGCGCCATGCCTTCGGAAAACGTTCGCATCAGCGGACACATCATTGACTCGCTCATCCTTCCCAAGATCCTCGATGAGGTGATGGATCTGGACGGGACGTTTGAAATCCTCTCCTTGGCGATCGGCAAACGCAAGACCGATCCCTCCACCGCCCGACTCACGGTCAGCGCACGCTCCCAACACGCCCTTCAGATGATCCTCCGACGGCTCGCCCGTCTCGGAGCCACTCCCGAATCAGTCCAAGACGCCCAACTCGTTCGAGCCCGCAAGGACGGGGTGTTCCCCGCGTCGTTTTACTCCACGACGAATCTGCCGACCTTTGTCAGATACCACGATCGTTGGATCCCGGTCCGATCCATTGAGATGGATTGTGGGATTGTGGTGAACGCTGAGGGGCCGAAGGCCATCTGCATCCCGATGGCGCGCGTGAAGCGTGGTGACCTGCTCGTCTGCGGCTCCACCGGCATCAAGGTCGCACCCTTGGAGCGATCACGCCACCGTGAAGTGTTCCAATTTATGCACAGCGCCGTCTCTCCTGAGAAACCCAAAGCCCAGTTGATCGCGGGTCTCGCCAGAGAGATGCGAGTCATCAAGCGCGCCAAGCGCAAAATCTTGGTCGTCGCCGGGCCGGCCCTCATTCACACCGGCGGCGGGCCGTATCTGGAGCGGTTGATTACCGCAGGCTGGGCGGATGTCCTCTTTGCCGGCAACGGCCTGGCGACCCACGATATCGAGTCGGCGCTCTTCGGGACGGCGCTCGGTGTCGATCTCAAGCGAGGCACGCCGACTCGGGATGGACACGACCATCACATGCGGGCCATCAACACCATTCGAGACTGCGGCGGCATCCGTCAAGCCGTTCGACGCCGCCTGTTGACGAAGGGGGTCATGCATGCCTGCGTGACGCATCGCGTCCCGTTCGTGCTGGCCGGATCGATTCGTGATGACGGGCCTCTACCGGATGTCATCACGGATGTCCTCGTCGCACAGGATGTCATGCGCCAACACCTCCTCGGTGTCGGGATGGCCCTCATGATTTCCTCCACCCTCCATGCCATCGCGACCGGCAACTTGTTGCCGGCCACCGTCAAAGTGGTGTGCGTGGATATTAACCCCGCGGTCGTCACGAAGCTGTCAGATCGCGGCACCTTCCAAGGCATCGGCATCGTCTCCGACGCCGCCTCCTTTCTCCGAGAACTCTGCTCCGCCCTCAAACTACGGTGATTAAGTGATTGGGTGATTAGGTGATTAAGTCCAATCCACTAACTCAATCACTCAATCACTCAATCACTCAATTACCATCTTTTCTGATGTGTCGTCCGACGCACTACACGATTGCGTACGAAATCAACCCCTGGATGCGCCTCACCAGACAGACGGCTCACGACGCCGCGCGGCGCCAATGGCAGCAGCTCTATCGTCTGCTGACGCACCGCCTGCGCGCCCGCGTCAGGCTGATCAGACCGGTGCGGGGACTGCCGGATTTAGTCTTTACCGCCAATGCAGGGCTCGTGGCGGATGGGGTGCTGATCCGAAGCAACTTCCGTTTCCCTGAGCGGCAAGGCGAAGAGGCTGTCGTGGAGGGTTACTTCCAGCGGCACGGATACCAAATCGTCCGTCTTCCACGGCGCGTGAATTTTGAAGGCGAGGGCGATGCAGTATGGATCGGCTCGACGTTGCTGCTGGGATTCCGATTCCGCTCCGATGCCACCGTCCATGAACGCTTGGGCCGCCTGCTTCGCTGTGAGGTTTTGCCCGTTGAGCTGAGGGATCAGCGTTTCTACCATCTGGACACGTGTTTCTGCCCGTTGGGGCCGACGTCAGCCGTGTGGTACCCGAGGGCGTTTGATCGCTATGGGTGCCGGGTGATCGCCTCGCGCGTGCCGGACACAATCGCCGTCTCTGAAGCCGATGCCCTCCGATTCTGTTGTAACAGCCTCGTGATCGGGCGAGACGTCGTGATGCCGGCGGGTGTTTCAAACTCGTTGACGAGAAGATTGGGTAGACGAGGATGGGTTGTTCACGAAGTGGAGCTGTCGGAATTCCTCAAAGCCGGCGGGGCGGCGAAGTGCTTAGTGCTGCGCTTGACGTAAAAGGAGTAGCTGGTCGATCTTGGCGGCGAGAATAAAGTCATTCTCCGACAACCCGCCGATGGCGTGCGTGGAGAGTTCGATGGTGAGGCGGCGGTAATTGGTCAGATGCAAATCCGGATGGTGATCTTCGGCTTCGGCGATCGGTGCGATGCGCTGCATCAGGCTGACGGCCTCCAGAAAGTCTTTGCACTTTACGATCTTGCGAATCGCCCTCCCCTCGATGAGTTCCCAGCCTTGAAGCTCCCCGAGTAAGGCGCTGGCCGCGCTCGCCGGAAGCGGCTCAGTGCCTCCTTCGCATGGCTTGCACTTCCGATTCGCTAACGACTCCATCATGTGGATCGCTTCAGGTCGAGGACGAGGTACGGCACGATCGATTTGGGCAGCGCCAACGTGAAGCGCTCGCCCTTCTTCTTGCCTAAGAGGTTCTTCCCTAAGGGCGACTCGATCGAAAGCTTACCGTTCTGCGGATCGGCTTCCTCGGATCCGACGAGGACGTAACTGAATTCGTCCTTCGTCTGGAGATCGCGCAAGGTCACTTGCACGCCGATTCGCGCCTCATCCTGCGCCACCGGCAAGTCGTCGATGAGTTGGACCTGGGTCAGTTTGGCGTCCAACTCGGAGAGACGCTGCGTGACGTGCTGTAACCGCTCGCGCGCGGCGTGGTATTCCGCGTTTTCCCGAAGATCCCCCAGTCCGCGGGCCCGCTCCACTTCCTCGATCAACTCACGGCGTTGCCTCTGCAGGGCTTTGAGTTCGTCCTGCAGTTTGTGCAGCCCGGCTTTTGTCAGGTAGGTGTAGCCCATCGCTCTAAGCGTACCAAAGGGGCGCGGTTTGTCAATGGACGAGAAACATCGGGACCAAGCGGCCTCCGCGCGAGATATTCACAATCGGTTCAGGAGCGGCGCGTCCCACACAGGCGACCCCATGCGCACTTGGAATGAACCCGACGGTCACAAACTCGTGCGT
>JACQRA010000135.1 GCA_016206725.1 Candidatus Omnitrophota bacterium | reverse complement strand
GAGTTACGTAATATTCAGCAACAATATAAACGAGTAAGCGGTTTACTGCCAGAAGCGGACGAATTCTGGAAGGTGGGAGAGCGTGGTGAGGTGGGGCATGCGGTCGAGGTAGACCTTGCCGGCGAGGTGGTCGCACTCGTGCTGGAGGACGCGGGCGAAGAAGCCTTCCGCGTGGAATTTCATGCGCTCTCCCTTCTGATTGAACGCCTCGACATCCACCCACTCGGCCCGCGGCACGCGGCCGCGCATGTCATTGACGCTCAGGCAGCCCTCCCAATCCTCGATGAGTTTCTTGGAGGCGCCCACGATCCGCGGGTTGATCAGGACGGTCAGCGGAATGTGCGGCTTACCGGGATAGCGTCGGTTGTCGCTGACTTCGATGACCGCCAACTGTTTTGACGAGCCCACCTGGTTGGCGGCGATACCGACGCCGTCCTCCTCGTGCATCGTATCAATCATGTCGCGGATGAAGCGCTGCAGCTCCGTAGAACCGATGGCTTCTTTCGGGATCGCCTCGCAGGGTTTGCGCAGGACTGGGTTGCCGAGTTTCGTCACTTTTAAGACGGCCATCAGCCCGACACCAGCGGGTTGGACGAGGGGCCTTGCCTGACGAGCGATTCGTACTCGGGGTGGCGTTTCAAGTAGGCGCCTGAGATGTAGGAACACGAGGGGATCACCGTCAAGCCCTTCGACTTGGCGTATTCAAACGCCGCTTTGCACAACTGTTCGGCGATCCCCCGCCCGCGGAAGACCTCCGGCACATAGGTGTGGTACAGATCAATCTCCGCTCCGGCGCGCCGGTACATGAGACAGGCCTCAAAGCCTTCAAGCGCCGCACAGAATCGTCGCGCCGCCTCATCGTGGACAATCTTTAGTTCACCACTCATAGGAGAAAGACTATTATAAGGAGGGACCAGAGGAACTTCTAGCCCGTTTCCTTTGCAGTTGTTGAACCCATTAACTTGCAGATTGGGATGGACGCCATCGGATTGCTGCTGGATCAGCTCACCGACACCTTGCCGCAGACGCGCGCTCAACTGCGGCGGGCCAAGACCCGTGTCGCGCTGCAGGCGAAGACGCCCCTCCTCCGTAACGACGTCCTGCTCGAACGCTACCGCAGCGACGTCGCCCACGGGTTGCGCCATCCCAATGCGCGCCTCGAGCAGATTCTCACCTTGAATCAGATCCGTTCCATCTCTGGGATCGCCACGATCACCGTCATCACGAAGCCCTACCCCTGTCCCGGACGATGCGTCTACTGCCCGACGGAGGAACGCGCGCCGAAGAGTTATCTCACCAACGAACCCGCCATGATGCGCGCGGTGCGCAACGACTACGATCCCTACCGGCAGGTGATCAGCCGATTGCAAACCCTCGAGGAAACAGGTCATGCGACCGACAAAATCGAACTCATCATCAAAGGGGGGACGTGGTCGTTTTATCCGAAAGCGTACCAACGAACGTTCATTCAGCGGTGTCTTGATGCGGCCAACGGCGTCGAAGCCGAATCGCTGGAAGAGGCGCAACGTTGCAACGAAACCGCGGCTCACCGCATCATTGGCCTGACGATTGAGACGCGGCCGGACTACATCAATGAGTCCGAAATCAGGCGTTTGCGCGAGTTGGGCGCGACCCGCGTGGAGTTGGGCGTGCAAAGTCTCAACGAGCGCGTCTTGGAGCTGATCGTGCGAGACCACACGACGGCGGAAGTTCGAGGGGCCACGGCGCTGCTACGCAACGCCGGCTTCAAAATCGCCTACCACCTCATGCCGAATTTGCCGGGCGCCTCGCCTACGGATGATCGCGAGACGCTCCACGAGCTCTTCGAGAATCCGTCGTATCGTCCCGATGCGATGAAAATCTATCCCTGCGTCGTCATCGAATCGGCTGAGCTGTACCGCTGGTGGCAGGAGGGACGCTACCAGCCCTACGATGACGAGACGCTGATTGAACTGTTGGCTGATGTGAAGGCGCTCGTGCCGCCGTACGTGCGGATCGAGCGGGTCATCCGCGACATCCCCTCGACGTCCATCGCCGCCGGCTGCAAGGTGACGAACCTTCGAGAGACGGTGCTGCGGCGGATGGCGCAGCAGGGACGGCGATGCCGATGCATCCGGTGCCGGCAAGTGCGAGATCAGGCGAGCGGCTCGTTCGTGCTGAGACGACGCGACTATGAGGCGAGCGATGGGCGGGAGGTTTTTCTGAGCTTTGAAGAGCTGTCAACCGACCAACTGGCCGCGTTCCTGCGATTGCGTCTGCCCCGCGCGGCGGATCACTGGTGGGGCGTCTTGTCCGGGGCGGCGCTCATTCGCGAGCTGCATACGTACGGGCGCCACCTCTCCTTGCACGACCGACGGGATGATGCCGTGCAGCACCGGGGATTCGGCCGGCAACTGCTCGCGGAGGCTGAGCGGATTGCTCGCGAAGAATTCAGGCGTGGACGGATGGCGGTAATCGCCGGTGTCGGCGTGCGGGAATATTACCGGAAGCTCGGCTACGAGCTCCGCGAGACGTACATGGTCAAAGACTCGGGGACTAATTGACCAATTTGTTGCCGGGACGCTTCGGGGGATCGTTCTTGGGTCGTTCAGGAGCGGCGGGATTGTTCTTGGCTTGGGGGGTCAGTTCCTTGTTGATGGCGGCGTAGGCAGCATCCTCTGATTCGGAGGCCACGATCGCACCCACCGGACACTCCGGCAGGCACAGCCCGCAGTTGATGCACACCTCAGGGTCGATGATCATGAACGGCTCGTTCTTGTAATCAACCGGGTGAATGCATTCGACCGGACACACCGTGGCACAGACTGCGTAGCGTTCTCCCAAGCACTTCTCCGTAATCACATACGACATGCCAAGACCCCTCCTCTATTGCAGCACTAAGTGTGAATCGGTGTCGCGAACACCCGTCAGCCCGCGGATCGTCGCCAACACGACCGCAAACTCCTCGTACGGCTCCGCATCCACAAAGGCGATGATGTCATGCTCGCCGGTGACTTGATAGACCATCTTGATGCCGGCGAGCTTGTTCAGCGATTCCTGCACCTGGCGTTCGGTGCCAGGCGTGACATCAATCATGATGAACGCTTTGGGCATAACGCGGAAAGTTTAGCACAAGATTGTTGAAGGGACAAGAGTGTTGTAAGCTAATAACGGAATGAGCGTATTTCGTATATCGTATATCGTATGTCGTGGGTTGCTGGTATTGGCGGCCGGATGCGCCTCGGCGTCCTCCCAGATGTATCTCGTGACGGCGGCGGTCGAACATCTGCGCGCCGCACCCGGCACAACACCGCAACCAGGCACGCACGATCCCGATCAAGAAACGCAACTGCTCTATGGCGAACACGTCCGACTCATCAGCACGCAAGATGCCTGGGCCTACGTGGAGGCGATGGAACAACCGGAATTCACGCACGCCAACCGCTGGCAAGGCTACCCGGGTTGGCTGCCGTTGTCCTCCCTCCAACCGCAACACCGCAAGCGTTCAGTCAACGCCGTCATCACGACGAAATGGGCAACGATCTGGTCAGACGAGCCGCAACGTCAGAGGGCGTTTGATCTGCCGATGGGAACGTGGCTTTATGTGGAACCGAGCGACGGCGACACCGTACCGGTATGGTTGGCCAACGGAGCGCAGGGGTGGTTGGCGCGTCGTGAGATCGAATGGTTGAAGTCGTTGCGCGGCCTTCCGCCTCAGACCAGGCGACGGCGTATCGTTCAGGCGGCGTCGCAGTTGCTGGATGATCCGTATGTTTGGGGCGGCCGCTCCCCGTTCAAGAGTGAGGCGGAGAGCGTCACTGGTGTTGATTGCTCAGGGCTGGTCAACTTGAGTTATCGGACGGTCGGCATCACGATCCCGCGCGATGCGCACGAACAGTTTCTACGCGCCGAGCGCGTCGCGCAACTCCAGCCTGCGGACTTGATCTTCCTCTCGGACGAGAACCAGCCGAGGAAAATTACCCACGTCATGCTGTACGCCGGCGAGGGCTGGCTGATTGAGGGGCCGGGAACCGGATTGACGGTTCGTCGGATGACGGTCGCGCAACGCTTTGGGCGTCCGCTCGACCGCCTTCAACCTGGAACGCTCGTTGGCCACCGTACGGTGTACTTCGGAACCTATCTCCCATGAACCCGCTGATCGGCATCGTGGCGATCGTCGCATTGGTGCTCAGTGCCGAACGCCTTGCGTGGGGTCAATGTATCCTTCGCTATCTCCCTCCTCCGCTGTGGTGTTATCTCCTGCCGATGGTCGTCACGACGCTCGGCTGGCTGCCTCAACATCATGCGACCTATGGGTTGATCACGACGTATGGGCTTCCGTTTGCGCTGGCGTTGCTGCTGCTCAACGTCCATCTGCCCTCAGTGTGGGCCATCGGGCGAGCCGGGCTTCTCGCCATGGCCATCGGCATGACGAGCATCGTCGTGGGGTTGCCGCTCGTCGCCTGGTGCCTTCGCCATGTCTTGCCCGCGGAAGCATGGAAAGGGGTGGGCACGCTGGCTGCCACGTGGACCGGCGGCAGCATGAACCTGCTCGCACTGCGAGGGATTCTCCAGACACCCGAGCAGATGTTCACCGCGTTGATGGTCACCGATGCCGTGATCGCGTATGGGTGGATGGCGCTGTTGATTGCGATCTCTTCCCGAGCGCCGGCCATTGATCGCTGGCTGCAAGCTGTTCCGTCGGCTTCTCCCGCGCCTTCCTCTTCTTCTCCAGCCGCCCCAGCGCCGTACCGGTTGAGCGACGCCATCGGCTGTGTCGCCGTAGCGGCAGGTCTCACATGCCTCGCCCGCATGCTGGCCTCAGCGCTTCCCTCCACCTCGCTCATCACCTCTTCCACCGGATGGGCCGCGCTGCTCGTCACCACCCTGGCGTTGTCAGCCGCAGCCCTGCGTCCTGTCCAGCGGCTCGGCCGATGCGCGACCAGGCTGGGAGTACCCGTATTGTATCTTGTGTTGGCGACAATGGGCGCTCAAGCGAGCCTGCAGGGATTCCGTTCAGCGCCGGTGTGGCTGGCAATCGGCGCAGCAAGTGCTGTGCTGCATGGCTGTCTCATGCTGGCGGCCGGCCGGTGGTTGCGCCTTCCGCTGGGATTGCTGGCAACCGCATCCCAAGCGAACTTCGGCGGGGTGATCTCCGCTCCCCTCGTCGGCGCTGTCTATCATGAGCGCCTCGTCCCCGTCGGGTTGTGCTTGGCGCTGTTGGGCAACGCCCTCGGGACGTATCTGGGATT
>JACQRA010000134.1 GCA_016206725.1 Candidatus Omnitrophota bacterium | reverse complement strand
GTACGGCGGTCGCCAGGCCTCTCCCTATACGCTTGAGCAAGTTGGCGGCCGGTTGGTGGTCAATGGCAGTCCTTCTCACGATGGCCAGGCTCTCGCGGATGAGCCGCGCCTCTTGGCGCAACATCTTCAGGGCGTGCCGGTGTTCGTGGGGCGCCGACGGGAGCAGACCGGAGCGCAGGCCTGTCGGGAGTTCAAGGCGACTGTCCTCATCTTGGATGACGGGTTTCAATACCGACGATTGCATCGCGAGTGCGACATCGTCTTGGTCAATGCGAACATGCCGCTCGGGGGCTGGCCGCTGTTTCCTCGAGGCCCGATGCGCGAGCGGCTCTCGGCGCTGCGGCGAGCCGATCTGATCCTCGTCACCAAAGTCGATCAGGCCTTGGAGACCGTCGCCGCCTTGCAGGAACGGTTGAAAGCCTATCACCCGGCAGCCCTGATTGCCTCGGCTGTTCATGAACCATACGGTGTGCGTGATGAGACGACGGGTCAAGCCGTGGCGCTGGATCGATTGGTGAATGCGCCGGTGCAGATGGCCTCGTCGATCGGCGATCCGGAGGGATTTGAAGAGACGGTGCGGCAACTTGGCGCGACCATCGTGTCACATCGACGATTTCCCGATCACTACGCCTATACCACCGCCGATGTCCGAGACCTGTTGACCCAGGCGGCGGGCTCTGGAGCGCGCGTCGTGGTGACGACGGAGAAAGACGCGGTGCGCTTGGCCCCCTTCACAGGGCTCATCAGCGGGGCGGGCGTCTCGCTCTGGGTGGTGCAGGTTCGGTTGCGGGTCATCAACGGTGAGTCATTGATCGATGATCGATTGGCTGCTGTGTTGGGTCGTTAAATCCCTAGGGTGGGTGCTGCGCCGGATCCCGCCCCAGGCGGCGATCGCCGTGGGGATGACGCTCGGCCACGCGGCGTGTTGGTGCCAACCGACACGAGCACGCATTGGGGACGTCAATCTCAAAGCCGCCTTCGGGGACCGCCTGAGCCCGGCCAAGCGCCGTCGGATCATTGTGCGGATGTTCCAGCATCTTGGCGCGGGGGTCGTGGAGATGCTGCGCCTGCCGGCCATGGATGAGGCCTACATGAAACGGTTCCTTCACATCGACGGGCAGGACCATCTCGACCGAACGGTCCAATCAGGCCGTCCGGTGATGTTCATGACGGCGCACTTCGGCAACTGGGAATTGTGTGCCATCCTTGTCTCCTTCCTGGGCTATCCGATCGTGGCGTTGGCCAGGGCGCAGGAGAAATTTCCAAGGCTCTACCGATTGTTAGTCTCGTACCGCGAGTCCAAAGGCTGCCGCATCGTGCATAAAGGCAGCGCGATGCGGCAGCTGATCCGCGCCTTGCGACGTCACGAACCGGTCGGCATCGTGGGCGATCAAGCCTCGCGTCAGGGGGTGGCGGTTAACTTCTTCGGCCGGCCGGCCTTGTTCGCGACAGGTCCCTACGAGTTGGCCTATCGCACTGGCGCGATAATCCTGCCGGCGTTCCTCTATCGCGTACGGGGGCCGTCCAATCATCTCGTGTTCGAGCCGCCGTTTGAGTGTCCGCCCGACGTGTCGTCTGAGGAGGCGGTCCGGGTCGGGGTGGAGCGGTTTGCCGCGCTCTTGGCCGCGCATATCGAGCGCGATCCCGCCCAGTGGCTGTGGGTGCACAACCGATGGAAGTACACCACCGCTCGTCACGTGCTCGTGCTGAGCGACGGGAAGCAGGGACATGTCAAGCAGTCATTGGCCGTCGTCCAGATCCTAAAAACACTCCATGCGGACGACCGAGGCGGCACCATCCGTGCTGCCGAGGAAGTGTCGGCAGTCGCGGGACTGCCGACCGTTCGGGATCAGGTGGTCGAGGTCCGCTATCGGCATCGCCTGGCGCGCCTCCTGACATTGCTGTGGGCGTGGGGCGTTCCTCGGGGCATGGGCGGTATCACCTGCTTGCGATGGACATTGACACCGGCCTGTTTCAACCAACTGGTCAATGTCTATGCCGATGTCGTCGTCTCGTGTGGTGCTTCCACCGCGCCGGTGAACGTGCTGCTGGCGACCGAGAATCGGGCCAAATCGGTGGTGGTCATGAATCCCACCCCCTTACCCTTGCGTCGATTCTCTCTTGCGATCGTCCCGACTCACGATCGGATCGCCTCTCGTCCTCACGTCGTCCACGTTCCTGGAGCGCTGACAACGATCACCGATGAGGAACTCGTCCTTGCCGGCGAACGGCTGACCCATCATCCGCAATGTCGCGGTCACTCGCTCAATGGGCGTCAACCGGTGATCTCGGTCTTGCTGGGCGGAGATACCGCCGAGTACGAGATGACGACGGCGTTCGTCGAGGCCGTGATCCATCAGGTGCTGGAGGCGTGCGAGGCGGTCGGCGGCTGCTGTTTGGTGACGAGCTCTCGACGCACCCCAGCCGATGTCGAGCGGCTCCTTCAAGAACGGTTGGCTCGCCATCCGCGGTGCGCCTTGTTGCTGTTGGCCGGCCGCGATCAGCTCAATGGAACCATCGAGGGCATGTTGGGTCTCGCGCGGGTGGTGGTGGTGACGGGGGAGAGCGTCTCCATGGTGACCGAGGCGTGCGCGAGCGGCCGTCACGTGCTGGTCGTGGAGCCACCGCGTCGCCAAGCCGGGTGGGGACGATTGACCAAGCCGCAGCGCTACGTGCGACAACTAGCTGAATCCGGTCATGCCAAACTGTTGTTTCTTCGAGAAATCAACCGCACCCTCCAGCGCCTCGTCGCCCAACCGCTGCCATCCCAGCGCCTCGACGCCTCCGCGCCCCTTCACGAGGCCGTGGCTCGTCTGCTCTAATGCTTCAGATTTGCTCTTGTGCCTTCTTAAGCTCTCTCAGGCCTTCTCAGGCCCTCTAATCTTGATGCACATTCTGCAATTGCTTCCAACCCTTGATGTCGGCGGCGTTGAGCGCGGGGTGATCGACTTGGCTAAGGGGTTGCTGCGTCGAGGGCATCGCGTGACCGTCATCTCAGCCGGCGGCGCGTTGGTCGAATCGCTGACTCGCTTGGGAGCAACCCACCACACGCTGCCTGTCCATCATAAGTCACCGCGCTCGATCTGGAACACCGTCCCCCTGGTG
>JACQRA010000136.1 GCA_016206725.1 Candidatus Omnitrophota bacterium | reverse complement strand
CCTGTGTGTCGTCGAGACCAACGCCGAACGAGCGAGCATGGCGCTCCGACGCTTTGCCGTTGAGTCTGTGTCAATGGAGCGGTTGGCTCAGCGATGTCACGTGGTGATCATCGCGGTCAAGCCGCAAGACCTTGGGCCGGCGTTGGAGTCGCTGCGTCGGGCGTTCGCAACGAGGTCTCGCCGCGTGCTGGTGATGTCAATCGCCGCCGGTGTTCGCCTCGCATCGCTGGAGCGGCGCTTGGGTCGGGGCGTTTCGGTCATCCGCGTCATGCCGAATCTTCCCGCCACGGTCGGCTGCGGGATGAGTGCGCTCGCGCGCGGTCGAGCCGCCGCGGCGTCGGACATGGCGGTGGCAAAGGCGATCTTTCGATGTGTGGGCGACGTAGTGGAACTGCCGGAGCGTCTCTTCGATGTCGTGACAGCGATCAGCGGCTCAGGGCCGGCCTATGTCTTTCTGATCCTTCAAGCCCTGTGCGATGCCGGCAGGCGCGGCGGCCTTCCCAAATCGGTTGCCCAGCAATTGGCGATGCGCACGGCGAAGGGCAGCGCCGAGCTGGCCTTACAATCCGGTGAGACGCTTGAAGTCTTGATCGCCCGCGTGGCCTCCAAGAAGGGCACCACCGAAGCCGCCTTGAAGGTGTTTGCCCGACGCGGCCTTGCGCGCATCATCAGGGAGGGCGTGTCAGCCGCCGTGCGGCGCTCCCGCCAACTTTCGAAGGGGACACAAACCAATTTGCGCAAATAGGGGACACAAACAAATTTTGAAATTTGTTTGTGTCCCCTATCTCTGAGGAGGAAGGGATGTTTCTGGTTGCCAACGTCCTGAGCGCGTGTGCGACGATTCTGCATAAGGTGTTGGAGCTGTACGGCCTTGTGGTCGTCGTCACGGTGTTGATCTCGTGGGTTCACCCCGATCCCTTCAATCCCATCGTGCGGTTCTTGCGATCCGTCACGGAGCCGGCCTTCGAGTGGATCAGGCGGCGGATTCCCTTTGCGATGGTGGGGATGTTGGACCTCTCTCCCATGATCCTGTTGTTGTTCATCTGGTTTGTGCAACTGGCGGCGATTCCGTCCTTGTACGATCTGGCTGCGCACTGGAGGTGAGCGATGGACACGGTCGTCGAGTCGGTGATGGAACAGATTCAAGAGACGGTCAGCGCGATCCGTGGTCGGGTCCAACTCGCACCGCGCATCGGCATCATCTTGGGCACCGGCTTGACGCAACTGCTCGATCATGTGGAGCAGACGGACGCGCTGAACTACGCGGACCTGCCCCATATGCCCCATTCCACCGCCCCCGGCCATCGCGGGCGGCTGGTCTTCGGCCGGATGGGGCAGGGAAAGAATCCGGTCGTCATCATGGATGGGCGCTTTCATCTCTATGAAGGCTATCGGCCTGTTGATGTGGTCTATCCGGTGCGCGTGATGAAGGCGTTAGGCATCGAAACCTTGCTGATTTCCAACGTGGCGGGAGGTCTTAATCCCGCGTTTTCCATCGGCGACCTGATGCTCATCACCGACCATATCAATCTCCAGGGGACCAGCCCCTTAGTGGGACCGAATGACGAGCGCTTGGGCCCTCGCTTTCCGGACATGATCCAGCCCTACGACCTGAAGTTGGTCGAGGCGGCGCAGCGTTTCGCCAAGCAAGAGCGCATCCCGGCTCACCGCGGCGTGTACGTGGCGATGCTCGGGCCTCAGTTGGAGACCAAATCGGAGTATCGGTGGCTGCGACAGACCGGCGCGGATGCCGTGGGGATGTCCACCGTGCCGGAGGTCATCGCCGCCGTCCACTTGGGTCTGCGGGTGTTCGCGGTGAGCATCGTCTCTGACTTGTGCATTCCGGAGACGCTCAAGCCCGTGAACATCGAGCACATCATCGCCGTCGCGAACCGCACGCAGCCGTTGCTGACCAAGCTGATGATCGGGTTGATCGAGCAACTAGGGGGGACACAAAACACGTTCTAAAAATTGGTTTGTGTCCCCGATCTTTGCAATGGATTACAAATCCACCCTGAACTTACCAAAAACAGATTTTCCGATGAAGGCGGAGCTCCCCAAGCGCGAGCCGGAGATGCTCGCCTTCTGGGAAACACTCTCGCTCTCTCAGCGCCTTCAAGAAGCGCGCGCGGGTAAACCGTCGTTCATCCTCCATGACGGTCCCCCCTATGCCAATGGCGACATCCACATCGGCCATGCGCTCAACAAAATCCTCAAAGACCTCATCGTCCGGTACAAGACGATGCGGGGCTTCGACGCCCCTTATGTGCCGGGGTGGGACTGCCACGGGATGCCGATCGAGCACCAGCTCTTCAAGGAGCTGCAGTTGACGAAGCACGAGATCGCCCAGACGGCCTTCCGCGAGCAGGCCCGGACCTACGCCCAACGCTACGTGGGCATCCAGCGGGAGCAATTCAAACGGCTCGGGGTGCTCGGGGACTGGGACCGCCCCTACCTCACGATGGAGAAGGACTACGAGCTCACCGTCCTGCGCGTCTTCAGGGAGCTGGTCCAGGCGGGCTACATCTATAGGGGGAAGAAGCCGGTCTACTGGTGCGCGAGCTGCGAGACCGCGCTCGCCGAAGCCGAGGTCGAGTACGCGGACCGGCAGGACATGTCGATCTACGTGAAGTTCCCGGTGGTGGAACCTCCGGCGTCCCTTGCGCCGGGGCTCGCGAAGGCGTTCCACGATCTCCGGCGGCTCGCCGTCGCGGTGTGGACGACGACCCCCTGGACGCTCCCCGCGAACGTCGCGCTCTGTTTCCATCCGAACGCCCGGTATGTGGTCCTGCGTCCGTCAAGCGCTGACCACGAGCTCATCGTCGCCGAGGCGCTGGTCCCGAGCATCGCGACCGCGCTCCATGCGAACGCGCCGACGATTGTCGGGATCGGGACAGGCAGCGAATTCCGTGGGATGCGCTGCCGGGTTCCGTTCGGAGACCGCCGGTCTGTTGCCGTGACGGACGAGAGCGTCTCTGTGGCCGAAGGAACCGGCATCGTGCACATCGCACCCGGGCACGGCCACGAAGACTACCTCATCGGCCAGCGGGAGAAGCTGGAGGTCCTCTCACCGGTGGACTACCAGGGCAAGTTCACCAAGGACGTGCCGTCATTCGCCAACCAGTCGGTCTTCGACGCCAATCCGAAGATCGTGGCTGACCTCAAGCAGCGGGGGCTGTTGCTGGCCGAGCAGCCCATTACCCACTCGTACCCCCACTGCTG
>JACQRA010000015.1 GCA_016206725.1 Candidatus Omnitrophota bacterium | reverse complement strand
GGTCCCAGCGATTATGTCCCCTGGCAAAAGGACCGGAAGGTCTGCTTCCTGCGGATGGAGGGTCGAGGGTTTGGGGATTGTCCCATTCAACTCGAACTGCGATTATCGGTCGAGGATTCCCCGAACAGCGCTGGCATGGCGATTGATGCCATCCGATGTCTGCGTCTGGCCCGCGATCGCCGTATCGGCGGCCCGCTGCGTTCGGTCTCTGCCTGGACGATGAAGCATCCTCCTCAACCAATGGATGATGAGCACGCTCGACAACTCGTTGAGGCATTCATCCGTGGGACAAGCCGGCTCTAAATCCTCTGCGTCGCTCCTCCGTCTTCTGGCCTTCACCTTTGCCACAGCGCTCCTCGCTCTCATCATCAGTTGGGTTGTCCATCCGTGGACTACGCTGTCATGGTGGAAAGTCTTCCGACGATGCGTTTCGATCTCCGCGGCGATCAGCCTGTGGGGCATGCTCCGGTTTGTGGATCGAGCGTCCTTGCGGTCGCTTGGCTTCGGCGCATGGTCTCGCGGGCGAACCGATATGGCGCGAGGTCTTAGCATGGGCCTGGCGATGCTCCTGCTGATCGGAGGATGCTATCTCGCCATTGGCGCCTGTCGTATTTCGATCCATCCGGATGCCTGGCGCCTCTGGCGGACGATCGTGGGTTTCATTCCCGCGGCCCTGCTCGTCGGCGTGTTGGAAGAGGCGATTTTCCGAGGCTACATCCTGCACCAGCTTATCGCGCTCTCGACACCGATGGCGATCGCGGGGAGCAGCCTCTCCTACGCCGTAGTCCATCTCAGAGGCGAATGGATGTGGCCGTCGACGGCCTTGGAATTGGCGGGGCTCACGGTCCTCGGGGTCGTGTTGGCGCTCAGCCGGTTGAAGACCGGCCAGTTGTATCTGGCGATCGGGCTGCACGCCTCGCTGGCGTATGGGGCGAGGGTCAATAAACTTCTGATCGAATTCCCCGATTCCAGCATGGCCTGGTTGGTGGGAACGAATCGGCTCATCAATGGTATCGCAGCATGGGTGGCGCTGATGGGGGTGGGTTGGCTGATTACACGGTGGAGCGCGCGTCCCAGTGAAGGGGGGGTCTCATGAAGCGGGGAAGAGCCATCGGCGTCACAGTGGCTGTTGGGATGCTACTCCTTGCCATGAAGACGGAGGCCGGTGAAGGTGTTAATGGATATCTCGAGGGATCAACGAGGAAACTGGGACGCGGGGCATGCAATGTGGTGACGGCTCCTCTCGAATTGATCCGCGCCCCCTACCTGGTGACTCAACAAGAAGGGTCAATGGCCGGAGCCACCGTCGGGGTGATCCAAGGCGTGGGGGCGGTCATCATCCGAGAGCTTGCCGGCGTTGTTGAGATCGCCACCTTTTTCCTTCCATTTCCCAACGGGTTTCATCCGCTCATCAAACCGGAATTCATCTACGCGCACGGCGATTGGGTTCCGTGATAGAATAGGAGGTCACATGCGCTCAATGATCTGGACAGCGGTCATCTTCGGAATCGTCATGGGTTCGACAACGCCCGTCTTCGCCCAGGACCCCATTCATAAGTTGGGGCGAGGCGTGAGCAACGTGCTCACCTGTTGGGTCGAGCTGCCGAAACATTTCTCGATGGGCATGCAAGAAGACAACCCTCTCTTAGGAATCGGCGGGGGCGTCTTGAAGGGAACCGGGCTGATGTTCACGCGATTCGCCGTCGGTGCATATGAAGCCGTGTCATTCTTGGTTCCATTCCCGAAAGATTACGCCTCGCCCTACGAAGGGATGGAGCTACAAGATTACGCGTGGGAATAAGGCCCTCTCCGCTCTCCTCGTAGCGTGTTCGTTGGCGCTGCTGACGGCACCGCCGTTGTCCGCCCAAAACAAGCCTGCCCGCCCCGTGTCTGGCACGGCAGGCGGGGAAGAGATCACTGAGCACGCCTCAGAAACAATCTCGATTCTTCCTCCCCTCACCCAGCTTCAAGTCGGTGAGCGTGTCAGTTTCCAGGGTCGATGGTTGGGTATTCCAGTCGGGTATGGGTGGATTGAGGTAAAAGAACTCGCGGAGCTGGAAGGCCGCTCCGTGTACGCCGTGGAAGCCCAGATCCATTCCAACGACTTCCTATCAACCTTCTACCCGGTCCATGATACGTTGCGGTCGTATCTTGAGAGAGACAGCCTTCGGCCGCTCCGATTCGAGAAATATCAGCGTGAAGGCCATTACCGCGCCGATGAAATTGTGACGTTTGACTACGGCCGCCTCATCGCGACGTACCGATCCTTGCTCAATCAATCTGTCAAGGAAGTGCCCATCTTGCCTGACGTCCACGATCTCCTGAGCGCCTTCTATTGGCTGCGGACCCACTCGTTCGATCTCACCACACCCAGAAGCCTCGACATCTACTCGGATGAGAAAATCTTCCACGTGAACTTCACACCTCAGATGACCTTGCGCTTGGAGCTGCGGCGACGGGGAACGTTCCCGTGCGTCCTGATTGAGCCGAGCGCGAATTTCAAGGGAATCCTGATTCGCCGCGGGCGAATCTGGTTTTACATCAGCGCCGATGAGCGCCGCCTGCCTGTGTACGTCAGGATCGCCACGCCATGGGGACCGATGACCGGCGTGATCGATCAAACCTCGCTTGAGCGTTGAGACCGCGAGATGCCTGAGTACATTCCTGTCTTTGACGTTCAAGACCTGCCTGAAGAAGGCCTCAAAGCGCTTGAGGTTAACGGACGCGCCATCCTCATCGGCCGAGTCAATCACCAACTCGTCGCCTTCCTAGACCGATGTCCTCACGCCGCCAAGCCGCTGAAGATCGGCAAGCTCCGAGGCACAGAGTTGAAGTGCGCTTGGCATGGCTGGACGTTTGACGTCCTGACAGGGAAATCGGTTCCGGATCACCCGGCATTCCGTCTGACGCAATATCCCGTCAAAATCGAAGGCTCCAAGGTTCTCATTATCCCGCCAGAACCTCCTCAGACATCCAGTTTGTAACCCCTTGAGCTCGTCGTAGGTGGCTTTTCCATGCTTAAATAATGTCTTATAATGTATCTTCTGTTAAATTAACATAGCACCAAATAAACCAAGTAGTTAGGAGAATAAACTAGGCTAAATGAGCGTCAAAAAAGTCGGTCAGGCGCCGCAGGTAGGCGTCAGGATTGAGGTAGAAACCGCCGGAATGATCCGTGGTGGGCAGAATCCAGAGGTCTTTCGGCTCCCCCGCAGCCTCAAACAGTCTCTTGGCCGCCTCAAGAGGCATCCGGGGGTCTTGTTCTCCGTGAATTATCAGAAGAGGCCGCGGACTGAGCTTTCCAACCGCAACAATCGGAGCCACTCGGCTGGGCCAGACCCCGAAGCGCAGACGGTAGGCGGTATTGACAAACCATCCAAACGGAAGGCGCGGCAGCCGATAGAGCCATTGCAGATGATGCGCCAGAGAGTCTTCAAGATTGGAATAGATGCTGTCAACCACGACAGCCCCCAGGCGCTCATCGCGGGCGGCGACCATGACCGCAGCCGCCCCGCCCATGGAGACCCCGAACACCCCATACGGACGATCCGGCACATCCGGCTGGCTTCCTAAAAAGACCAGCGCCCCCTCCACATCCCGCTGCTCGATCCATCCAAACGACGTGGTGCGCCCTTCGCTTTCCCCATGCGCCCTGAAATCAAACAAGAACACGTTGTAACGGGCGTTGGTTAGCCCTGAAGCAATGTCGAGCAGATCAGTCCGGTTAGCCCCCAAGCCGTGACACAGGATAATCCACGGTCTGGACGGATCCACGGTGATTTTCCAGCCGGACAATCGCACGCCGTCAGTGGCCGGAAACGTCACCGCCTGAACTTGCTGTTCAGACCAGCGGATGGGACCTGAAAGAAGCGGTGCGCGCGGGAGGAAGGTCTGGCGAAGAAACAGCACAGCCGTGCAGAACCACGCCCAAAAGACGATCAAAAAGAGGATTTCGAGCAAGGCCACGGCCAGCCTATGAGGATGTTGACTTAGAGAATGCTTACTTAACGGGACTGCCAGGCTGTGAGGGGCGATCCGGCGTCAACACGGCGAGCCCTTCCCCGCCTGCCCCGACGGCTGTCGGGGCGTGGGTCGCCAGAACCATCCCCTGGCTTTCGACCCCGCGGATGGTCGCGGGCTTCAGGTTGGCCACAACGACGACCTGTTTGCCAACCAATGCGGAGGGCTCGTAGGAGCCTCGGATGCCAGCCACCACCTGTCGCGTCTGGCCGCCACCGATGTCGAGTGTGAGCACCAGGAGGCGATCCGCTTGAGGATGCACCTCGGCGCTCATGATGACGGCGATCTTAAGCTGGATTTTTTTGAAGTCGTCCAGGGTGACCGTTTCAGTCGCGGCAGGCGCAGGAACTGGAGGTGAAGACGGGGTGATAGACTGATCGGCCATGAGACTCCTTTATGCAGCCGGCACAAGCGCCGGCGCTTCTTGAGGCGGCACCATCGTAATCGCATCCCACGGGCAAATCTTCTCACACAGAAAGCAGCCGATGCAGCGCGGCTGATCAATGGTGCAAGTGGCATTCAAGGTGGGCAGCTCAGGCCCAGCCAGCTTGTCGATGCAGTCCACCGGACAGACCGCGATGCACACCTCACACCCGGAGCAACTATCCGGGTTGATGACCGCCTTGGGGCGGCCTTTTCTCGGTTGGGCGGTCGTCACGGCCATGCGGCTAGCTTTGTTTGAGCCGTTCGGCGACCAATTGATTGACCGTCTTGCCATCAGCCGCACCAGCCGCCTTGGCCATCACGAACTTCATGATGGGGCCCTGCTGCGGTCCGACCGAGGCGATGGCTTCTTCGATGAGTGGCTTCAATTGCTCAGGTGAGAGCTGCTTCGGTAAATAGCCGCTGAGAATATCCAACTCAGCCTTGGCCGAATCCACGACGTCTTGCCGGCCGGCCTTCTGTCCCGCCTCAAGCGTTTCGCGTCGCTGTTTCACCTGCTGATTCAGCACGGGAATGATGTCTGCATCGTCAAGGACATCCTTGCGCTTGTCGATCGCCACACGCTGGAGGGCCGCTTTGACCATGCGTAAGGTGTCCACGCGGACGCGGTCTCCCGCCTTCATCGCGGTCTTGTAATCCGTCTCAAACCGTTCGCTCAGCGTCGCCATCTGTACCTACCAGTGTATCCAACTTCCCTTCTCCTCGCAAGCTAACGACTGCCGGCGTGCGCCAGATGCGCCTTGGCTTCGTACAAATCGCAGGCATCCTGAAGATTCATCCAAAACTCAGGCGTCGTCTTGAGCACGCGACTCAGGAGGATCGCCGTCTCCGCCGTCATGTCCCGCTTGCCGTTGATCAGGGTGTTCACGCGCTGCACAGGCACACCCATCCGGTTAGCCAGTTCCATCTGCGTCAGCCCAATCGGCTTCAGGAATTCATGCAGCAAAATCTCACCAGGATGCGTCGGTTTTCGATGCGAAGGAATCATGGGTGTCCTCCCTGGTTAATGATAATCGGTCACTTGCACATCTTTCGCGTTCCCGTTCACCCAGACAAAGATAACCCGAAACTGATCATTGATCCGGATGCTATGAAAACCATCGAGCTTGCCATGTAATGCCTCTAAGAGATTACGTGGAGGAACGAGCAGGTCGCGTAACTCATGGGCGGCATTCACCATGTCCAGCTTTCGACGAGCCACCCTCCAGACAACTTGCGGAATCCGCCGAGCAGCTTTTGTGCTCCTCCCATGGAAAATATCTTCCGTCGTCTGGTCACGAAACCCTAAGATCATCGCCTAGATGAAATATACCATATGAACGTATACTG
>JACQRA010000133.1 GCA_016206725.1 Candidatus Omnitrophota bacterium | reverse complement strand
GTTCGACTTCGCTCACCATGACCCTGAGCAAACGAAGTGCGTCGAATGGGTCATCGTTGCCATCGGAGCCACCCTGGCCCGTCCTCACGCTGTTGGAGTCCTCGCTCTTTCGCCCAAATCATCAAGTCGTGTTTGACGTCCTGCGCATTGTAAAGAATCTCTAAGCCCTGCCCCTCGATAAGCTGCGCCACGGCCCGAGCCACAACCGCTAGCGCCTGCGCGCACGTCATATCTCTCACGTCCGCCGTCATCCGATCTCGACCGGTTCCTCCGTGACCCTTGCGCCGTCGATCCGATAACTTTTGATCACCGGCTCATCGAGATGCTTGAGCGACACCAGCACGTAAGAGATATCCGGCGAAATTGACAAGCGCACGTCCACCGGCGAGGGATAGGCGTCCGTCGCCGTGTGGGAATGAAAAATCCCGATCATCCGCTGGCCGCTCATGCGCATCTGTTTCTCGATCAGCAACTGCTCTTTCGGATCCATCGAATAGCCGATCGGACTATCCTCGACATTTCTCATCGAATATACTTGTACGAGAGTCCCCTCACTCCCTGCTCCCTGCTCCCTGCTCCCTGCAAGGATTCCGCACGCTTCTTTTGGATACCGGCTTCGGCAATGCGCGATGATCTCGTCATACCGTGTTCTTGGAATGACAAGTTTTGCATTCCGCATTCCGCATTCCGCATTCCCCATTAGACAAGGCCCCAGCGCACGCGCACCGCGTGCTCCAGCCGCTTGAAAATCAAGCTATCCACCGCGATGCCGATGCCAGCGATCAGGAGCATGATGGCGAGCAGTTGATCCAGTTGCCCGGCCTTCGCCACCTGACTGAGGAGCTGCCCCAATCCGCTGACTGAGGTGAGCAACTCTCCGGCCATTAGCGCCCTCCAACCAAAGGCCCAGGCCAAGCGCAACCCATCCACGATTTTCGGAATCGCGGCCGGCACAACGACGAACCAAAAGTAGTTCGTGCCTCGAGCGCCCAAGGTCCTCGCCGCCCGCGCGACGAGCGGCGGCACCTCGCGGATGCCGGTGTCGGTGCTCACCATCACGATGCCGCACGCCCCCAACAGAATGGTAAAAATCACCGCGCGCTCAGTCATCCCAAACCAGATGATCGCCAATGGCACCCACGCCGCGCCCGGGATGGCGTGCACGGCCACGGCGAAGCTGCCGATGATGCGATCGATAAGCGGAATCCGCCCCAACAACAGTCCCCCGCTGATGCCCACGAGGATCACGAGGGAGTATCCCACGACCATCCGCCACGCGCTGCCGGCGAGTGCTGCGCGAAACGTGGATTGAGTGAAGTTATCCGCCAACACGCCGAACACGGCACGAGGAGACGGCCAAGCAGGAAAGACCCACGCCGTCGCTTCCCACAAGACGTACAGCAGGAACAGGGCTTGGGCCGGCTTTAGGAATTCGAACTTGTTCATCGGCTTGCCCATCGCTCAGAGATGCATCCCGTGAGCGTGCCCCGGCGGCACGGCGTGTTGCGCTTCAGGAAAGTGCACGCGCTCACCCAATTCATCTTGCAGGACTTTCTCGACCTCCTCACCCAGTAGCTCAAGGATCTTGCGTTGGTGGGTCAGCAGCGCGGCATCCTCCGCGTGTCGAGGTCGAGGGACTTGAATCGTTTGGACGTCACGGATCTGTCCCGGGCGCGAGGAGATGACGTAGACACGGTCGGCGAGTCCGGTGGCCTCGCGGACATTATGCGTCACGAACAGGATGGTCGGACGCGCCAGCTCCCAAATTTCCATCAATTCGTTCTGGAGAACGGAACGCGTCTGCGCGTCCAGCGCCGCGAACGGCTCATCGAGCAGCAGGATCGCCGGTTGCAGCGCCAAGGCGCGCGCGATCGCCGCACGCTGCTTCATGCCACCGGAGAGCTGATGGGGATAGGCGTGGATGAACTTCGACAGATGCACCAACCGGATGTATTCCAACGCTCGCGCGCGCCGCTTGATCGGGGGGATGCCGGCCATTCGCAGCCCGAATTCGACATTCCCCAGGACGCTCAACCACGGAAACAGCGCGGCCTCCTGAAAGACCACCGTCCGGCTGGGGTCAGGACCGTCCACCGGCCGCCCAGCAACGAGAATGTTCCCCGATGTCGGGCGCTCCAAGCCGGCGATCAGGTGGATAATGGTGCTCTTGCCGCAGCCCGAGGGGCCTAAGAGACAGACGAACTCCCCTTCCTCCACCGTGAGGTTGATGTCTTCCAACACCTCGAGGGTGGAGCTGTTGTGGGAAAACGATTTGAAGACATGCTTCAGTTCAACGCGCATTCCTTATCGCTTCAATGAGCACGGCGGCGACTTCCGGACGTGACACCTCCGGCGGTGGAGGCGTGCCAGCCTGGAGCAACTCGCGGACCTTCGTCCCGCTTAAACTGACGTGTCGCTCCGGCGGATGCGGGCACGTCTTGGATGAGACCATCGAGCCGCAGACCGTGCAGTAGGCCGTGTTCTCGAAGCAGAGCGGGGTGATCCCGATCTCCTCCGGCGTAAAGTCCTCGAAGATGCGCTGCGCGTCGTAGGTGCCGTAGAACTTGCCGACGCCGGCGTGGTCTCTCCCGACGATGAAATGGGTGCAGCCGTAATTTTTTCTGATCAGCGCATGGAAGACGGCCTCTCGCGGCCCGGCGTAGCGCATCGAAGCCGGGTTAACCGCGAGCACCGCGCGGTCCTTCGGATAGTAGTTCGCCAGCAGCGCCTCATAGCTCTTCATGCGAACCGCCGCCGGCACATCATCACCTTTGGTTTCCCCAACGATCGGATGAAGCAACATCCCGTCACAGATTTCGAGCGCGCATTTCTGGATGTACTCGTGCGCCCGATGGATCGGGTTGCGCGTTTGAAACGCGACGACGCGCGTCCAGCCTCGCTCGACGAAGAGCCGTCGCGTGTCCACCGGATCGAGCCGGTACGGAAGAAACGCCGCCGGCTTCGGGCGATTCACGACGCTGATGCGCCCACCGAGATAGACCGACCCGATGGCTTGCAACCTGGCGACCCCGGGATGCGAGACGTCTGTGGTCTTGAAGACGCGCTCGGCCTCGGCGTGCTTGTCCGGCGTATAGATCTCCTCGAGATGGAGGATGGCCACGACGGCGCCATGCGCCACCAGCGCGACGTCACGCTTGGACTTGAGGCTCTTCGCGACGTCGGCTTCAACGGCTAAGACGACCGGAATCGTCCACACCAATCCCTTCGCCAGCCGTCGGTTCTTGACCACCGACTCGTAGTCCTTGCGCGTCAGGAAGCCTTCGAGCGGGCTAAAACCCCCGATCGCGATCATCTCGACGTCGGACAAGGCCCACGCATCGAGCTCGATGGTCGGCAAGCTCCCTGCCTTTGCCAGCAGCGCCTCGCGCTCCTTGCCCTCGACAATCCGGTTAATCAATTTTCCACCATGAGGATCAATCATCTATCACCCATCACCTGTCATCAGTGCTTGGAGACGTGGAGACCGCACTCTTTTTGCTCAGGCCGCTCCCACCACCATCGCCCGGCGCGGAAATCTTCGCCTGGCTTGATCGCGCGGGTGCAGGGGGCGCAGCCAATCGAGGGATAGCCCTGATCGTGTAGGACGTTATACGGCACGCCGTGCTGCTTCACGTAGTCCATGGTCTGCTGCCACGTCCAGTCGGCCAGCGGATTAATCTTGGCAATGGAGCCATGATCAACGTCAACGTCCACTTTCTTCACCGATCCGCGGGTCACCACCTGCTCGCGCCGCAGGCCCGTGATCCAGGCATCCACCGTAGCCAGCGCCCGGTTGAGCGGCTCGACCTTCCGGATGCCACAGCAAAGCTTCCGATTCTCGATGGAGTGATAGAATAGGTTCAGCCCTTTCTCGCGGACCATCTGCTCGGCCGCCTCGCGTTGCGGGAACATCACCTCGATGGACACCCCGTACTTCTCACGGATCTTGTCCATGACATCGTAGGTTTCTTGATTGAGCCGGCCGGTGTCCAGCGTGAACACCCGCGCCTTGGGATTCACCTTGACCATCATGTCGATGATGGCCACATCCTCTGCGCTGAAGCTGGAGGCGAGCGCCACCTTGTTGCCGAACGTCTCCAGCGCCCACCGTACAATCTCCTGAGCTGACTTGGACTCCAGTTGACCGCTTTCAATCACCGATTTCACCTGTTGACTCACTGCACCCATTGCTCGTTATCCTCCTTTATTGTTGTGTGATGTAAGATGCCATATCTGATCAAATACGTCAATAAATATATTTTAGATTATATTTATAT
>JACQRA010000151.1 GCA_016206725.1 Candidatus Omnitrophota bacterium | reverse complement strand
GGCGGGGCGTTCGTGAATCCGGAGAACCGCAACCGGCTGCGTGCGGTCGGGCCGGTGGTGTGTTTAACGGCGAACCCCAAGACGATCCTCCAGCGCGTGGGTCCGACCATTGCGAGACGGCCGCTGCTCAGTCACGGATCACCGGCCGAGCGGGTTCAACATCTGCTACGCCAGCGATCTGCGGCGTACGCCAAAGCGGATTTGCTCATTGACACGAGCCGGTTGACCATTGACGAGATCGTCGAACGGGTTTGGCGCGTCCTCGGCCCCTGGATTCCGAGGAGTTGGTGTTATCTCATGCGGCATACCGATCAACTGTGCCACCGCTACGGCGGCAAATACATCGTCGTGATGGAGGATCGGGTTGTGTCAGTCGGGACGACCCAGTTGCAAGCCTTCCAACGGGTGCGCGGCCCGCTCCCCCCCAGCCGCGACGTGGGGATTTACTATATCCCGTCTTCCCAAGAGTCTCCCGTTGCGCTCTGATGGGCCGCTCTCGTGCCCCCCGTCGTCCTTCGACGAGCTCACCTCGTGCCGAGCGCGGCACTCGGCGCGAGGCAGGACGACGATTGACGTTCCACTATCTCAAAGATGCGCAGGGTCGCGCGGCTCCGATCGTGTATCTTCAGGTGTGGACCGGCAATCGGTGGTTGTATCTCCAAGCGTATGTGGATTCCGGCGCGTCGTGGTCGGTCTTTCATGCGGATGTGGCGCAGTTGCTCCGGTTGAAATTGTCCAAAAGGACACGCCGCTACATGGCCCTCGGGAATGGCAGCATCATTCCGGTGTCTCTCCATCGCCTCCGCGTGCGATTCGCCGGTCAGGAGTTCACCGTGCCGGTCGGATTTTCCGATGCGCTGCACGTCGGCTTCAACTTGTTGGGGCGGGCGGGGTTCTTCGACCGGTTTGTCATGTCGTTCAATGACCGGACGAAAACCTTGACCGTGACACCACTGGTGAGATGACTGAACGGGAGTGGTTGATTGCGTTGAACATGATCCCGGAGATCCGTCCACGGACCGTGACGCGGTTGCTCGAAGCGTTCGGCAGCACCGAGGGCATCTTCAAGGCGCCTGAGGAACACCTTCGTCAGGTGGAGGGTATCACCCCGAAGCTGGCAGCAGTCCTCATCGCGTACGGCCGTCGGGAAGCCGCCGTCGCTGAGGAAACCAGGCGCGCCGAGGCGGCCGGATGTGCGATGGTCACGCGCCTCGATGAGGAGTTTCCAGAAACGTTACGGAACATCCCGGATCCCCCGCCGGTGCTCTATGTCAAGGGGAACTGGGTTCCTGAGGATGCCGTGGCCGTGGCCATTGTCGGCTCGCGGCGAGCCTCGCTCTATGGACAACAGACCGCGCAGCGGCTGGGCTACGAGTTGGCCTCGCGTGGGGTGACGGTGGTGTCGGGGTTTGCCCGTGGGATCGATGCGGCGGCGCACCGCGGCGCGCTTCAAGCGCATGGCCGCACCCTTGCCGTCTGGGGCAGCGGGTTGGATGAGCTCTATCCGCCGGAGCACGGAGAGCTGGCTGATCAGATCGTCCAGCATGGGGCGCTCATCTCCGAATACCCGATGGGAAGCTTACCGATCGCGTATCATTTCCCGCAGCGCAATCGGCTGATCAGCGGGTTGTCGCTCGGCGTGGTCGTGGTGGAGGCCGCGCATCGCAGCGGCGCGCTCATCACCGTGGATTGCGCCCTTGAGCAGGGACGCGAGGTCTTCGCGGTGCCGGGCAACATTGACGCGCTGACGTCACAAGGAACGCACCACCTCCTCAAACAAGGCGCGCGTCTGGTGACCAGTGTGGACGATATCCTTGAGGAATTGCGGTTAGAGCCGATCCGGTCCTCCGGGACCATCGAACGGGAGGCTCAACCCCACGGGGATTGGAGTGAGGAAGAGCAGCAGCTCCTCTCGAAGATTCGACGGGATGCGCCGCTTGACATCGAAACCCTGGCGGGCGCGACAGGGCTGCCGCCCTCGCGGTGTATCGCAAGCCTCCTCCACCTGGAACTCAAGCACGCGGTGAAACAATTACCGGGACAGCGCTTCGTCAGGACCTAGCGGCTAGCGTTGAGCGTATAGCGGACAGGGAAATGGAGTTGATCGTGAATGGGGAGCGGAAGATGGTGCCGGAGGGCATCACGGCGGTCAAGCTCTTGGAGCACCTGAAGGTGCAGCCGGAGCAGGTGGTCGTCGAAGTGAATCTCGAGATTGTGAAGCGCGCGCAACTGGCCGGCACGATGTTGAAAGACGGCGACCAGGTGGAGATCGTGCGGCTCGTCGGTGGTGGTAGCTAAAAACTGTGATTAAGTGATTGAGTGATTAGGTGATTGAGAAATGGCGAAAAAGCTAGTCATCGTGGAGTCACCAGCCAAAGCCAAGACCATTCACAAGATTCTCGGTCGTGACTTCGCGGTGACCTCCTCGATGGGCCACCTCGTGGATCTGCCGGCCAGCAAGCTGGGGGTTGACGTGGAGCATGACTTCGAGCCCCACTACATCGTCATCCACAACCGTCGGAAGCTCGCCAAGCAGCTTCTTCACGAGGCGCGAGGCAAGACGGCCGTGTATCTCGCGCCAGATCCTGACCGAGAGGGTGAGGCCATCAGTTGGCATCTAGCCCGCTTATTGCGAAAAGACGACGACGGACGCAAGATTTACCGGATCACCTTTCATGAAATTACCACGCACGCGGTGAAAAGCGCAGTTCAGCATCCCGCCGAGATCGATCAGGATAAGGTGGATG
>JACQRA010000131.1 GCA_016206725.1 Candidatus Omnitrophota bacterium | reverse complement strand
GTCTTAGGCAACATCACCATCGGGGCCAACTCGGTCATCGGCGCGAATGCCGTCGTCATCCGCAACGTGCCGGAACATTCCACGGTGGTGGGCGTGCCTGGACGGATCGCCAAGATCAAAGATCGTTACTTTCCCGGCATCAACTTGGATCATACGCACCTGCCGGACCCGTTGACCGAACGCCTCAACAGCCTCCAGCACGAAATCGATCTGATCGAGGATCACCTCAAGCAGTTTCGTCAAACGCAAACCCCTCCTCCTCCACAGTGATCCGCTTGCACAACACCCTCACGAGAACCGTCGAGGACTTCAAACCGCTGAAAGACGGGGTGGTGACGATGTACGTCTGCGGGCCGACGGTCTACGACGACCCGCATATCGGCCATGCCCGAAGCGCCTTCATCTTCGAAATCTTGCGCCGCTATCTGGAATTCACCGGGCATCAGGTGCGGTTTGTGCGCAACGTCACGGATGTGGATGACAAGATTATTGACCGCGCCCGTCGTGAGCTCGAAATACGAAATACGAAATACGATATACGTGACTTAGGAAAGGTCTGCAACGAGGTGGCGCAACGCTACCTCAAGAGCTACCACGAGATGATGGATCGGTTGGGGATCCGTCGCCCTGATCTCGAGCCGAAGGCGACCGAACACGTGATCCCTGACATGACCGATTCCATCGCAAAGCTTCTTATCGCCGGGGTCGCCTACGAAGCTGGGGGGGACGTCTATTTTTCGGTCCGAAAGTGTGAGGGCTACGGACGGTTGTCCAACCGGACGGTTGATGAGCTGCAAGCGGGGGCCAGGGTCGAGCCCGGCGAGCACCCCGACCCGACCCCGCAGGTCGGGGCGGGCAAACGCGATCCGTTGGATTTCGCGCTGTGGAAAGCCGCCAAACCTGGTGAGCCGTCATGGCGCAGCCCGTGGGGTGACGGGCGTCCCGGCTGGCACATCGAGTGCTCGACGATGAGCACGAAGTATCTGGGCGATGCGATTGACCTTCACGGCGGCGGGGTGGATTTGGTGTTCCCCCATCACGAGAATGAAATCGCCCAGGCCCAGGCCGTGGGCAAGCCGTTTGCGCGCTGCTGGGTGCACAACGGCCTGCTGACGGTGAGCGGGGAGAAGATGTCCAAGTCGTTGGGCAATTACATCACCGCATCAACGGTGCTCGAGGCCTATCCCCATCCGGACTATCTGAAGCTGTTCTTCCTGAAAACGCACTACCGCTCGCCCATTGATTACTCGCGCGAACGGATGGATGAGGCCAAGAAAAACTGGCATGAGTTCTCCCGATTTTTCCAGCACTGTGATCAGCGTCAGGTGGCCTCCTATGCCGGCGCTGAGAAATTACCGGAGGTGACAGCCGCGCAACGGGGATTCGACGAGGCGATGGACGACGACCTCAACACCCCCAAGGCCTTGAGCGTGCTCTTTGACCTGGTCAATCTGGGCGATCGGCTCTTGGCCTCAGGTCAGCTCAATCAGATCCGTCCGATCTACGATGTCCTGCTGCGCTGCGGAACCGTCGTGGGGTTGTTTCTGCAGGGGATGGCGGAAGAATCCCCCTCGACGTTGCAGCGTCTTCAGGCGCTCATCGCGCAGCGGGATGCTGCAAGACAAGCAAAAGATTTTGCGGCCGCAGATGCCATTCGCAAGACCCTTCGGGATGAAGGCATCGTCTTGTCGGATACCGAGAACGGGACATTTTGGAGACGCGCGGGATGAAGCACCCAGGCTACGTCATCACGTTGGAAGGCCCGGAGGGGTCGGGGAAGTCGAGCCAGGCCCGATGGCTCGTCCAGGCGCTGCGACGCGGAGGACGCCGTGTGGTGTTCGTCCACGACCCCGGCACGACGAGCTTGGGGAAATGTCTCCGAAACGTTCTGTTGCACGAGCGGCTCACCGCCATCTCCCCGATGTCAGAGGCGTTGCTGTGTATCGCCGGTCGGGTGCAGTTGGTGGAGGAACGAATCCGTCCGGCGCTGGCGCGAGGGGCCGTGGTCGTCTGTGATCGCTTTCACGACTCGACGATGGCCTACCAAGGCTATGGCGGGCGGCTCAACATCGCGTGGCTCAATCGGTTGGGTCGCGAGGCGATTAACGGGTTGATGCCGGATCTGACGATCCTCTTGGATCTTCCGCCTGCGAAAGGGCTGCAGAGGGTGAAAGGCCGGAAGGATCGCATGGAACGCAAGGCCCTCACCTTCCACCAGCGGGTTCGGCGAGGTTTTCTGTCGCTGGCTCATCGAGAACCCCGTCGGTTCCTCGTCCTCGACGCCACCCAGCCCAAAGTCGATATCCATGCTCACATTTTCTCGGTGGTCTTATCTCGTTTGCCACACGGCTTAGCGTATAGCGGACAGCGTAGAGCGGTTAGGAAAAAATCTCCCTCTACGCTAAACGCTCAACGCTAAACGCTATTGCAAATGGCGTGGAACGCGATTCTCGGACAACCCACAGCGGTCCGTCTACTGCAGAGTGATCTGATCCGCAACCGACTCGCCTCCGCCTATCTGCTCGTCGGTCCTGAGGGGGTGGGCAAGCGGATGAGCGCCGTGGAATTCGTGAAAGCCGTCCAATGTGATGAGCTCCTTGAGGGACCATGCGATCAGTGTCCCAACTGCCGGCGCGTGATACGAGGCGTGCATCCGGATGTGCACGTCCTCATTCCTCAAGGGACCTCGGCGACGATTTCGATTGATGACGTGCGCTGGATTCTCCAACGTGTCGCCCTGCGCCCCTTCAGCGGCCCTCGGTCCATGGTGATCGTGGACGGCGCTCACCGATTGACCGAAGAAGCCGCGAACAGTCTCTTGAAAGTGTTGGAAGAACCCCCCGGCCAGGCGACGTTTTTACTGATCACCTCACAACCGGCCCACTGCTTGCCGACGATTCTCTCGCGCTGTCGGATCGTGCGTTTCCAACCCCTCAGTCGTGAGGTGCTTAAAGCCGAGCAGGTCGACCGACCCATCTACGCCTACTTGGCCTCCGGAGAGGCGAATTCGTGGATGACGTGGTCCGTCCCGAAAGAACGTGAGACGCTGTCTCGATGGCTGGATGCGTCCATCGAGTGGCTGCGGGATGTGGCGGTGGCTTCCGTGGCGCAGCCCTCTCTGGTGCGCCATCTCGAGGAACGTCCCGCGATTGGACGACAAGCACAGACCTTGTCGCGCGAGCGGTGCATCGAGACGGCGTTTCGACTGATGGAATTGAAGCGTTCCTTTGAAGAACAAATGGTCAGCCCTCGCCTGATCGGCACGCTCTTACGTGAATCCTGGCTGAGTTTGTTCAATGCGTAATGTGTCATGCGTAACGTGACCCCATTACGCCTTACGCATTCAACATTACACGGAAGCTGATGGCAAAAATCTTCTACATCACGACACCGCTGTACTACGTCAACGCCTCGCCCCATATCGGCCACTCCTATACGACCGTCGCGGCGGATTGCCTCGCCCGCTATCATCGCCTCAAGGGTGAGTCGGTGTTCTTCTTGACCGGTACCGACGAGCACGGCCAAAAGATTGAGCAGGCTGCCGCGGCCTCCGGCAAGACGCCGTCGGTATTCGTCGATGAGGTTGTGGAGCGGTTCGCCTCACTGTGGAAGCTGCTCAGCATCTCCCACGACGATTTCGTCCGCACCACCCAACCTCGCCACACGCAGGTGGTGCAGGTATGCCTCACCAAGCTGCGGCAGGAGGGCAAGCTGCAGCAGGCCAGTTACGAGGGATGGTACTGCACGCCCTGCGAGACATTTTGGACAGACGAGGAACTGAAATTGAAGCCAGGCACGACGGTGACATGCGGCAATTGTGGACGCGGGGTCGAGCGGGTGAAAGAAGACGGGTGGTATCTTCCGCTTCGTCAACATCAGGACTGGTTGCGGGGGTTTCTCGCGAGCCACCCCACCTTCATCCAGCCGCAGACGCGCTACAACGAGATCGCCAGTCTGCTCGAACAGCCGCTGCCGGAATGTTTGTGCATCACACGGCCGCGGAACCGGGTCGCGTGGGGCATCTCGGTGCCATTCAGCCCGCAGCACGTGACGTACGTGTGGTTCGATGCGCTGCTCAACTACGTCAGCGTTCCCGGGTATCTCACCGACGGGACTCGCTTCGAGTCGTTGTGGCCGGCTGACGCGCAGTTCATCGGTAAGGACATTCTGCGGCACCACGCGGTGTACTGGCCGATTATCCTTCACGCCCTGGGCCTGTCGGATGAGCAGATGCCGCGCACGATCTTTGCCCACGGTTGGTGGAAAATCGGCGAGCAGAAAATATCCAAGTCCCGCGGCAACATCGTGGACCCGACGGTCGTCGTCAAAGAATTCTTGAAGGATCAGCCCTACGCCGCCGATGTGTACCGCTATTTTCTGTTGCGCGAAGTGCCCTTCGGCCAGGATGGGAGTTTTTCGGAGGACGCGATCGCCAAGCGTCTCTCAACCGATCTGGCCAATGACCTGGGAAACTTGGTCCATCGCACGCTCTCGATGATTGAACGCTATAGTGACGGGCGTCTGCCGCAAGCTGGACCTGTTGGATGCGCGGTGGAGGATGTGCCGTTGCGTGATGAAGCCATGGGATTGGCAAAGCAACTGGATGAGCGGCTGCCAGCCCTCGATTTCTCCGGTGCCTTGAAAGCCGTGTGTCATCTGATCACGCACGCGAATCGCTATATCGAATCGACAGCGCCGTGGCAGTTGGCCACGGAAAAAGACTCCGCTCGCCTTCACACCGTCCTGGCGATGCTCGCTGAAGTGATTCGCATCGCGGCCATCACACTCAGTCCGTTCATGCCGTCTGTCGCCGAAGCCATGTGGGAACAGCTTGGGCTGCAAAACGTCCCCCGGCGGTGGCTGGATGCCGCCCAATGGCCGACGCTGACCGCCGGGCAGCCCCTCGGCACACGGAGCGTCTTATTCCCGAAAGTTTCTTCATGACGCGCACGATCCCGCTACTCTATCAACGCAGACTCTATCTCGTCTTAGTCGGCCTCGTCGCGTTGCTCTACGCGGCCGTTTGGTTGAGAGGCCTCGACAAACCTCCTCGTCACGCGTCAGAGGCGGTTTCGACTTCTCCCGCTACCACGCCCTCCGTCTCATTCGACATGGATTCGGCAAAGCTCGTGGAGGCGCTGAAGCGTAAGCCGGGAGTGGCGCGATTGTTGAACCTCTGGACGCTCATCGTCGTGCTCTTGCTGGGCAGCGGGATGGCGCTGAGCGTTCAGGTTGTTCGGCGTCGCAGGTGGCCGCCGGTCGCTGCGTCCTCCCATGTGCCTTTACGCGGGGGGTGGTCGCTGAGCGATGTCGGGCGCTTGCTGCTTCTGGTCGTCTTGGTGGCGAGCCTGTTGCCATTTGTCCACATGGGGCTGATGGTGTGGATTCCCAGTTGGTGGAGTCAGACCCATCTGTGGAGTGTCGTGTCCATGTTCCTCCTCGAAGGGTGGCTGGTCTTGCTCGTGTGGGGATTCGTCTCCGCCAAGGCGCGCGCCTTGACCTCGACGCTCGGCCTCTCGAAGCGCCACAGCCTGCGAGCCATCGAACAGGCGATGGTGGCTTACATCACCGTCTTCCCGTGGTTGATGGGACTGCTCTGGCTGATCATGGGGGCGTGCGAACGATTCGGCATTCAGCCGCCGCTCGAGCCGATCCATGAGTTGCTCTTTCTCGAACGCTCACCGCTCGTGTTGGGATTGACGCTCACCTTGGCCTGTGTCGTGGGGCCGTTTGTCGAAGAGCTGTTCTTCCGCGGGGTGTTGTTCACGGCGCTGCGCAAGCGGACGTCTCGCGTGCTCGCCCTGGCGATCAGCGGTGGGGCCTTCGCCGCGGCGCACACCAATATGGTCGGCTTCTTGCCCATCCTGCTGTTAGGCTGCTTGCTGGCTGACTGTTATGAGCGCACGGGATCGCTCTGGGCCTCCGTCGTGGTCCATAGCTTCCATAATAGTCTGCTCATTGGGGTGGCCCTCACCCTTAAAGCGCTCCTTCAGCCATGAGGACGATCGCTTCATTAGGGGAGGTCCGGTTGATCCAGCGGATGAGCCGGTGTTTTCCGTCAGGCTCATCGGTGCGCGTGGGCATCGGCGATGACGCCGCAGTCCTTCGAGGCATGGGGCGCGATGATCTATTGTTTGCTAGCGATATGCTGATCGAGGGCGTTCACTTCCAACACAGCACAACCCCGGCGCAGTGGGTGGGATGGAAAGCGTTGGCGTGCAACATCAGCGACATCGCCGCGATGGGAGGCCTGCCGCGTTGGGCGGTCGTGTCGTTGGGAGTTCCGCCATCAACTTCCGTGAGATGGGTGGACGATCTCTACCGAGGGCTTGCGCGATGCGCCAAGCGTTATGACGTCGCCATCGTCGGCGGCGATACGGTCCGCGCCCCACGCGTCGTCGTGGATGTCGCCATTGTGGGAACGGTGAGGGCAGGGAAGGCCATCCTGCGAAGTGGCGCGAGGCTCGGCGATCGGATCTTTGTGACCGGGCGTCTCGGTGGGTCGCTGGTGAGTGGGCGCCATGCACGGTTCACCCCTCGACTTGCTGAGACGCAGTGTCTCATTCGGCATCTTCCGATCCATGCGATGATTGATCTCTCAGACGGCCTCGCCTCAGACCTGTGGCAGATCGCCCGCGCCAGTCAAGTCACCCTACGGGTTGACGACGCGCGTATCCCCGTCTCGCAGGCAGGGAAGACCGTCACTCATGCGTTGATGGATGGAGAAGATTTTGAATTGCTGTTTGCAGTTCCGCCCCGTGCCGCCCGCCGCGTGCCGCGATCAATCGGCCAGGTTCCTGTCACGGAGATTGGCGTGGTGACACGACACGGCGCCAAAGTCGAATTGGTGAAACCTCATGGTCACATCGTCCCGCTCATCCCAACAGGCTTCAAGCATTTTTGAAAACCGTATCTCGTATTTCGTATATCGTATTTCGTGAAACAGTCCATGACACCAAAGATCATCAGCTTTCGAGATCTGGATATCTGGAACTTGGGAAAAACCATTGTGATGGACACCTATCGTTTAACTCAGAGGTTTCCTAAAGATGAATGGTACGGATTCGTCGCCCAAATGCGTCGAGCGGCACTCTCCATTCCGTCCAATATCGCAGAGGGTTTCGCCAGGTATCACAATAAGGAAGAACGGCAATTCTTGTACGTGGCTCTCGGATCGTGTGCAGAACTCGAAACGCAACTCGAGATTAGTGGCGATCTCGGATATGGCGATGCCACGCTACGGACCAAACTGCTCGAGCACCTGAACCATGAAGCCAGGATGCTGCGCAGCTTAATTAAGAAGTTGTGAGATCAGACCATGTCAACGAAATACGAATCACGAAATACGAAATACGTCTTTGAAACTGTGACCAAATCCATCGAGGAGACGCAGCAATTCGGCGAGCGTCTCGGTGCGCTCTTGCAAGCCGGCGACGTCGTGGCCCTCATCGGCGAGTTAGGCAGCGGCAAGACCACCTGCATCCAGGGCATTGCGAAAGGGCTCGGCATTAATCCAGGGGTCGTGAAGAGCCCCACCTTCGTCTTGCTGCGTGACTACTCCGGCGGACGCGTCGGGATGATCCATGTGGACGGGTATCGCTTGGAAGGGGAGGGGCAGGCGGTGTGGTTGGATGTCGAGTGGATGTTCTCAACGAGAAAAGTCACCGTCATCGAATGGGCGGATCGGGTGGCCGGCTGTCTGCCGGAGGACTACGTGGAGCTACGCTTCACCCACAAGACGACGAACCAGCGCGTGATCACTGCCATTCCCCACGGTCCCTGTGCTGCGGAACTCGTTGCACGACTGCGAACAGAGGGGACACAAAACAAGTTCTAAAAACTTGGTTTGTGTCCCCCTTTGACCATGAAGCTCCTTGCTATCGACACATCAACCGAACAACTCGGTGTGGCTGTCGTGGACGAGGCGCGGGTGCTCGCGTCCTATGAAATCTTGGCCGAGCGCATCCACGCCGTCGAGCTACCCAATGCCGTCAACCGTGTGCTGGAGACCGCCGGTCTGTCGCTTAAGACCATCGAGGCGTTGGCCATTGATATCGGGCCGGGGTCGTTTACGGGTCTTCGTATCGGCGTCGCCTTTGTCAAAGCCCTCGCGTTTACGCACCAGACCCCGCTGATCGGTGTCCCATCACTGGATGTCCTCGCGGCCCAAGTCCCGTATGCCACACATCCAGTGTGCGTGATGTGTGACGCCAAACAGCGCAAGGTCTACGCGGCCCTGTATCGCACCGAAGATGGGAAGTTGACCAAGCGCTCTGACCATCAGTTGCTCACCGTGGATGAGTTGCTGCCGTTGCTCGGAGAAGGCCCGATGATCTTCTTGGGTGACGGGGTGGCGCTCTATCGTGAGCGTCTGACGCAACACTTCGGCAGTCGGGCACTCTTCGCCGGCGCCGAGACCTGGTGGCCCCATGCCGCCACCCTCGGCCGCTTAGGTCTTGAGCGTCTGAAAGCGGGGCAGCACGACGATCCCTCCACCCTCGTACCCATGTACCTCCACCCTCACACCTGCACCATCCGTCCCGAGCTTCTCAAGCAACAGTAAAAGATTTACGCAGGTCTTCTCGATTGCGCTAACTATCAGGTATATTTAAGGTAACATCCCGAAAACGCACGTCCCCCGCCACACTACTTGGC
>JACQRA010000130.1 GCA_016206725.1 Candidatus Omnitrophota bacterium | reverse complement strand
GTGCCCCGCGATGACGCAGAGCAAGAGTGCTGCGTCAGTCACGTCCTTCGTGATCGGCCCGATCTGATCCAGCGAGGAAGCAAACGCAATCAAGCCGTAGCGCGAGACGCGGCCATAGGTGGGTTTGAGCCCCACCACCCCGCAGAAGGCCGCCGGCTGCCGAATCGATCCGCCGGTATCCGATCCTAACGCCGCGAGCGCCACATCGCCGGCCACAGCCGCCGCGCAGCCTCCACTTGAGCCGCCAGGCACTCGCGCAGGATCCCACGGATTGCGCGTCTGTCCAAAGCATGAGGTCTCGGTGGATGAGCCGAAGGCGAACTCATCCATGTTCGCCCGAGGAATCAGCACGGCTCCTTCACCAAGCAACCGCTCCACCACGGTCGCGTGATACGGAGGACGAAAGCTCGCGAGGATTTTCGAGGCGCAAGTCGTCTCTTCCCCCTTGATGCAGATATTGTCTTTCATCGTGATAGGGATGCCGAACAGCCGCCCACGGGGCCCGCTCGAGAGGCGCTCGTTCAACGCAGCGGCAACTCGTTCAGGATCACAGGTGACATACGGACGAAGGGGGGGGCTGATTCGTTGAAGACGATCCAGCAGCTCGCTCAACAATGCCTTCGGATCGCAGTGACCCTTCTCGATCTGGGCGCGCAACTCATGGACGGTCAGCGCCACACTCATTCGATGATCTTGGGGACTTTGACGAAGCGGTGATGGCGGGCGGGAGCTAGCGACACCGTGTCATCCACGCCCGTGGAGGGTCGGATCTCGTCGGGACGCATGACGTTGGAGAGCGGCACCACGTGGCTCGTCGGCTCCACCGCCTCGGTCGAGACGGATTGCAACTGTTGGATGTAGTGCAGGATGCGATCAATCTGCCCTGCCAGCTTGGCAAGTTGCTCCTTCCCCAGCCCCATCCGAGCCAAGAAGGCGACCTGTTTCACTTCGTCCTGACTGACGACACTCATGAACGCATTATAAGAGAGGGGACACAAACAATTCTAACAGTTTTTAGCAATGTGTTTGTGTCCCCGATTTTGCACGGCGGCGGTCAGTTGCGCGAATTGCGCCAGCGACAACGTCTCCCCCCGAACGCGCTCGGACCATCCGAGTTGACGCACGAGCTGCACAGCCTCTGCACGGCTCAGCGTTGGAGCTTGTAACGTGTGCAGGCCGTTGACGAGCGTCTTGCGCCGCTGGGCAAACGCCGCCTGGACCACGGCGAAAAACAGCGGCTCATCACCCACCTCCACGGCGGGCCTTGCTCTCGGCTTCAAGGAGACCCAGGACGAATCGACGTTCGGCTGAGGAAAAAAGACGTGGCGCGGAATGCGCAGCAGCTCCTTGACCTCAAAGTAATATTGCACGAGGACGGTCAGACGGCCGTACGCTTTCGTGCCAGGCCTGGCCACGAGGCGCTGCGCGACCTCTCGTTGGATGCCAAGCCATGCGCCGCGCACCTGAGCGGCGTGTTCGCAGAGCGTCACAAGGATGGGCGAGGTGATGACGTACGGGATCATTCCGACGACCGCGCTGCCTGCGTCGCGCGACCAGGGAAAGCTGAGAATATCCTGACACATCACCTCGACGTGCGAGTGATGCGCCATCCGTTGTTGCAGCAATTCGCTGAGCGCTCGATCCGACTCCACGGCGATCACGCGTCCCGCTGCATGCGCCAACAAGTCTGTCAACGCCCCCAACCCCGCGCCGATCTCAATGACGGTATCCTGCGGCGCGAGATGACACGAGGCGACGAGGCGCTTCGCCTGGTTGGCCTCCACCAGAAAGTTCTGTCCCCGCCGCTTCGTCAAACGCAGTTCATGCGCCTTGAGGAGCGCCTGTAACTCGCCGGCCGTCAGCATGCAAGAGAGGGGACACAAACCAATTTTTTAGAACGTGTGTTGTGTCCCCGATTGGTTTGTGTCCCCGATTTTCCTGCTAGCCTCGCAGCCAGCTCGATGGCGTAGCGCATGGAGCCGGGATGCGCCACGCCTTTGCCGGCGATCGCAAGCGCGCTCCCATGATCCGGCGAGGTCCGAATGATCGGAAGCCCCAGTGTGAGTTGACAACCTCGGTCACGCGCCATCATCTTGAATGGAATCAGCCCCTGATCGTGATACCAACAGACCACGGCGTCATAGCCTTTCGGATCGACGAAGAACCCGTCAGCCGCGAATGGTCCCTCAAGATGGGCGCGGTCTGTGCCGAGCGCGCGCAAAACCGGCGCCAAGATCCGCTGTTCCTCATCTCCAAACGCGCCGCGTTCCCCTGCGTGCGGATTCAATCCACAGATCGCGATGCGCGGCCGACGCAGCCCAAAATAGGCTTGTAAGCCATCGATCGTCGTCTTCAGGGTGGCGCGTAACAGCGGGCGAGTCATCTGAGAGGCCACGTCATGAAGCGCTCGATGCCGTGTCAACAACACGACCCGCAGTCTTGATGAGACAACCATCATCACTGGATGCGGCACGCCACACACACCGCCGAGATACTCCGTGTGCCCGACGAAACCGGGTTGGATGCGCTCAATCGCCCATTTCGTGACCGGAGCCGTCACCAATGCGCTGATCGATCCTTCTCGCCACAGCGCAACCGCCGCCTCCAAGTAGTCAAGGGCGGCGCGACCCGCCGATGAGTCGCTGCGGCCGGGATGGAACGTTGCGCGATGAGCGACGTCAACGAAGTTGAGGGTCGCGTCCCAGCGGGGCAATCGTCGGCGGAGACGCTTGGCGGTCTGTTCAAAGACGCGCACGTCCCCGATGATCACAAGGCGAACACGTTGAGGTGACCGATTGGTGAGACTCTTCAGAATCACCTCCGGCCCAATCCCGCACGGATCCCCCCCTGTCACTCCAATGACGGGAATTCGGAATTCGGAATTCGGAATTCGGAATGTCAATTCCCCATTCCCCATTCGCCATTCCCCATTCGTTACTCCTCCATCACCTGAATGTAGGCACTGCGCTTCAGGTCATCAAGCCAGGCCTGCATGGCCTTGACGAATTTAGCCTGGTAGAGCCGGTGATGCACCGCGTCCTGGCTGTTGGGTGAATCGTCAGACGATGGCTCGCGTCGCTCCAGCACCTTCACAAGATGAAATCCTAAATGGCTGTGAATGGGCTTCGACACCTCACCCGGTTTCAATTGAGACAGCGCCTCCGAAAGCTCCGGGATCATCTCAGAAGGCTTCACCCATCCAAGATGCCCACCATCTTCTGCATGAGGACCCTCCGAATAGTCCTTCGCAAGCCGGTCAAACGGTTCCCCGCTCAAGAGGCGCTGCGAGAGCTGCTCAACGAGCCGCCGGGCTTCCTCGAGAGACCGCTGTTCTGAGACGCGGACCAACAGATGGGCGACAAGGACGTCGCCCTCTGCGGAATGCGTCGGCTGGGTGGGTGTGAGGACTGTCTTGATGGCGCCTTGCACCTCAGCCGGACTAATGACAATCGTCGCACGGATCTTCTGATCAATCGTGCGTTGCATGAGGAGTTGTTCCCGCAGCTTAGTCTTCAACTGTTCTTCGGTCAGCTGGGCTTCCTGCAGCATGGCCTCGTAGCGCTCTCTGGGCGCAAACTGTCGGCGAAGCTCTTGCACCCTGGCCGCTACTTCCTCAAGCTCCACCGTCACATTCATGCGGCGACCTTCCTGAATGAGGAGCCGTTCCTCGATGAGCCGTCTGAGCACGGCGCGACGGAACTGAGCCGCTTCGTCGTGATTCTCGAAGGGCTGTTCCTGTTCCTCCATGAGTGCGCTCATGCGGACGGTGAGGTCCCACTCGGTGATAATCTCGTCGTTGACCACGGCGACGATGCGGTTCCCTGCTTCGCAGGGAGTGAACAGTGAACAGTGAACAGTGAACAGTAAAACACTGTACACGATACACTGTACACTTCTCCTGAGCACGCTCATCGAGCGTTCGCCAACTCGGGTTGCTGCTTGAGATAGCCAACGGCGTCACGAAGGAGGCGGCAGTACAAGTCGAAACCGACGGCGGTGACGTGGCCGTGCTGCTCGACGCCAAGCAGATTGCCCGCCCCCCGTAGTTTCAAATCTTCCATCGCGACCTGAAAGCCTGAGCCGAGGGCCGTGTGTTGCATGATCGCTTGCAGTCGCTGGCGAGCTGCCTCGCTGAGCACCGTCCCGCGAGGCACCAGCAAATAGGCGGAGGCTTTGCGGGTGAATCGCCCCACCCGGCCGCGCAGTTGATATAAATCGGCCAGGCCGAACTGATCCGCTCGGCTGACGATCAGGGTATTGGCGTTGGGCACATCAATGCCTGATTCGACGATCGTCGTCGTCACCAGCACGTCAATTCGCCCATCCATCCAGGCCATCATCGTCTCTTCCAACGCCGCCTCATCCATCTGACCATGACTCACGGCTACTCGGGCTTCCGGAACCAGCCGGCGAAGACGCTGCGCCAACCGATGGATGTCACGGACGCGGTGGTGCACCACGTAGACCTGGCCCTGGCGAGCCAGTTCCTTCCGGATCCATCGCTGAATGGACGCATCCTCATCCTCCGCCACGACGGTCTCAATGGGATGGCGATGCTCCGGCGGGGTCGCGATGAGCGACATCTCGCGAGAGCCCATGAGTGCTAAGTAGAGCGTTCGAGGAATCGGGGTCGCGGAGAGCACCAAGATGTCGACTTGGGTGCGCAACTGCTTGAGATGCTCTTTGTCTTTCACGCCGAAGCGTTGTTCTTCATCGATGATCACCAACCCCAGATCGTGAAACTGGACGTCGCCTGACAAGAGCCGATGCGTCCCGATCACCACATCGCACGCCCCACGGCGCAGCGCCTCCAAGACCTGTGCCTGCTCCCGAGGAGACTGAAAGCGAGAAAGCGTCTCCACCTGGACGGGAAAGTTGTGCAGTCGCTTCTGGAAGGTGCGCGTGTGCTGGTAGGCCAAGATCGTCGTCGGCACCAACACCGCCACCTGTTTATGATTCATGACCGCTTTGAAGGCCGCCCGCAGCGCCACCTCGGTTTTGCCGTAGCCGACGTCACCCAGCAACAACCGATCCATCGGCCGATCGTGTTCCATATCGCGCTTGACCTGCTCAATCGCGGTGAGCTGATCGGTCGTTTCTCGGTACGGAAAGGTGCGCTCGAAGGCCGCCTGCCATTCGTGATCGCGGGAAAAGGCATAGCCCCGCAAGGCCATCCGCTTGGCTTGAAGACCCAGCAGCTCTCTGGCGTACGTCAAGACACTGGCATAGGCGCTGGTCCTCGCGCGTTCCCACGCGGCGCCGCCGAGTTTGCTCAGCGCCGGATGGCGCGAGCTGAAACCGATGTACCGCTGGACGAGGTGGAGCTGGTCGAGCGGCACGTAGAGCCGGTCGCCCTCAGCGTACTCGAGCAGGAGCGCTTCGGTGGATCCTTGCGGGGTGGTGAGCGTGGCGCGTCCGATCAGTCGCCCGATGCCGTGATCGACATGCACCACGAGGTCTCCTTCCTCAAAATCTATAAAGGCTTCAAACGGAACCTCGAGAGCCGTCTCCGAGGCCAGGCGCTCCTGAGAGACGCGCATTCGAAGTTGGCGAGGAAGGACAACCACCATCGAGTGGCGCTCGAGCGTCTCGGCGGTCACCGGATTGATGCTGCGCATGGAGAGAATCCGGGAGCCTTCGAGCTCCAAGCGGATCGGCGTTTCAAAGGTGGCGGGAAAGATATCGACGACGCCTCCCCGCACGGCCACATCGCCGGGATCGAGGACTTGGTCAACGCGTTGATAGCCGAAGCGCATCAAGGGTTCGAGGAGGTGTTCCATGCTGATTCGCTGACCGACGTAGAACCGACAATATTCAAGCATGGGGACACAAAACAATTTCTAAAAATGGTTTGTGTCCCCGATTTTCCAAATTGATCATGTTACATACGACGAGGGGCCGAGACGCCGAGCAGGTGGAGGCCGTTGGCCAGGACGATCCGCGTGGCATCCACCAGCGCCAAACGCGCTCGAGAACGCGCGATGTCCTCGGTGACCACGCGGTGTTTCGTATAGAAGACGTGGAAGAGTTCGGCCAACCGCTGGAGATACACCGTGAGCCCTTGCGGCTCGAGGGCCCTCGCGCACGCTTCGGTGATCATCGGAAATTGCACGAGCTGGCGCAACAGAAGCCGCTCCTCGGGTTCGGTCAAGCGCGAACGCTGTGGAGGTCCGAGACGCCTCCACCACGGTACCTGCCGCCGGGCATAGGACAGGATGCTCCAGATGCGCGCATGGGCATACTGGACATAGTAGACGGGGTTGTCTTGTGATTGGGATGCGGCCAGGTCGAGATCGAAATCGAGGTGGCTCTCCATGGTGCGCATGAGATAGAAGAAGCGTGTCGCATCCACCCCCACCTCATCCAGCACTTCACGAAACGTCACAAACTCCCCTTCCCGTTTCGACATCGGCACCGGCTTGCCCTGACGCGAGAGCGTCACCAGTTGCACGATGCGCACGATGAGCCGCTCGGCAGGAAATCCCAACGCCGCCACCGCCGCCTTGACGCGCGAGATATAGCCGTGGTGATCCGGTCCCCACAGGTTGATCACCTGGTGATACCCGCGCTGGAATTTCCAACGGTGATACGCGATATCCGGAGCGAGGTAGGTCAGCTCACCGGTCTGTTTTTTCACGACGCGATCTTTATCATCGCCAAACCGTGTGGAGGCGAACCACGTCGCCCCGTCCTGCTCGTAGAGCAGGTCTCGGCGCGCAAGCTCCCCCAGTGCTTGATCGATGCGCTCAGAATGTCGCAGGGCGCGCTGGCTGACCCATCGGTCGAAGCGCAGGCCGAAGCGCGCCAGATCATGTTTGATGCGAGCCGATTGTTCCGTCATCGCTTCTTCCATAAACCATTCCGGCGGCTGCTCGAGGAGGCGAGCCCCCTGATGCTTGACGCACGCCTTGGCCTGCTCGATGAGGTAGAGTCCTTGATAGCCGCCCTCCGGCAGAGGCTCCGGCTGTCCAAGCTGCTCCTTGCAGCGCAGCAAGAGCGAGCGGCCCAACAACTCAATTTGCCGGCCTTCGTCGTTGAGGTAGTACTCGGTGGTCACCCGACAGCCCTGCGATCGCAGGATCTGTGCGAGCGCATCACCGACGGCGGCTTGCCGTCCATGCGCCACACTCAAGGGGCCGGTTGGATTAGCGCTGACAAACTCGATCAGCACCGACCGCCCCCCGCCGAAGCGGCCATGACCATATCGCGCGCCTTCTCGACGAACCTGCGCAAGGACGCGGAGGAGCGCCCGGTGAGAAAGCCACACGTTCACAAATCCGCCCTTGTGCTCTACGCGCTCAACGCACCCACGCAGGGCTGGCGCCTCGCTGTGCTGCCGCACGAGCGTGATCAGGCGTTGAGCAACCTCAGGGGGAGACCGGCGTTGTTGAGCCGCCAACTTAAACGCGACCGGGCTTGAGAGGTCCCCGAAGTTGTGATCCTTGGGGACCTCCCAGCGCAAGGCCGGAACAGACCCTGAGTCCAGGGTCTGAACGGCCTGACGGAGGACGTCGTTCAATCGGTCCAGTAACATGTGCGGATTGCGTCCGCGGGCTAGGCGGGCTCCACCGCAAGGCGGGGAGCATCGGCCCACAGGCGTTCCAATTGGTAGAACTCACGGGCGGGCGGATTGAACACGTGCACGACGAGATCGCCGCAATCAATCAGGACCCACGAGAGGCCACTCGCTGCCGCGACGCGTTCCTTGAGTCCTTCGACGTGGAGCACATCCCCTCCACGTCGGGTCAGCTCACGGTCAATCTCTTCGGCGATCGCGGCAATCTGACGGGTGGTGGCGGCGCTGGCGATAATGAAAAAATCCGTGACGGTCGAGAGCGCCCTCACATCAAGGATGGTGACATCTTCGGCCTGCTTGTTGAGGGCGGCGTTGGCCGCGATCAATGCCTTCTGACGACTGTCCTTCTTAATAGGTTCAACCTACGCTCAAGATACGATAGAGACCGGTCCCGCAGTCCGGACAGCGTCCTTTCATGGCCGGTCGGCCGTTCTTCATCTTGACCTTCTGCGCGTCCTTCATTTCTTTCTTGCTCTTACACTTCACGCAATAGGCGTCCATCCGCCCTCCCTTCTTCAATGAGGACACACGTTACGGAGCCCGCCCGGGCGACGGAACGTGTCCTGTCCGAATTGAATCCCGCCGCTGGCGGGATCACGTTCAACCAGAGACTTGCGTTCACTGCGTTCCGTAAGTCTCGGTTTCACCGTGACCAGCCTAGCATGAGCCCGCTTGCGAGTCAACCCCACCACCTGTGGGCTGGCCACAGGCCACTCTGACATCCGTCAGATTTCTGCCAGTGGCAGAACCCACAGGTGGTGGGGTCAACCCTGTCCCTCATGAATCTCTCCCACGATCTCCTCCAACACATCCTCAATCGTCACCAACCCGACCGTGGCGCCCTGAGGATTTTTCACCATGGCAATCTGGACGCGGTCGCGCTGGAACTCGTTCAAGAGCTCCGCCAATCGCTTCGTCTCGGGCACCACGGCAACCGGGCGGATCAGATCCGGCAACACCAACAGCCCGCCATGCCGAACCATCGCCAGCAGGTCGCGCGCATAAATAACGCCGACCACCTCATCTAAGGTGGCACGATACACCGGGATGCGGGAATGCCCCTCCTCGATCAACACATCGAGGGCATCGGCGGCTTTGGCATCGAGTGCGACCGCCGCAATCTCATCACGCGGGACCATCGCTTCCTGGACGGTGGAGTCGCTGAACTCCAGAATGCGATGGAGCAGCCGCAGCTCCTGCTCCGCCAAGACCCCCGCTTCGCGCCCCATTTCCATCATGACCTTCAGCTCCTCTTCCGTCACGAGCGGCGAGCGAGGCAGGCGCGACTCGCCGAAAAGGCGCATCAGTGCGTGGCTGATACCGTTGAACAAGGCGACCACGGGACGCATCAGCCCGATCAGCCCCTGCAGCGGCCATGCCAAGATCAAGGCTGTACGATCAGCATGCCGCGTCGCAAAGAGCTTCGGAGTGATCTCCCCCACAACCAGAATCAGCACGGTCATCACGATGGACGCGACCACCGGCCCCCGATGCGGCCCAAGCCACTCAATGCATAACAGGGTGCCCAGCACGGTCAGGGTGACGTTGACGAGATTGTTGCTGACAAGCACCGTCGTAATGAAACGATCCAGATGCGTCAGGAGTTGATACACCGTCTTGGCGGCGGGATTGCCCCGCTGCATGAGATGCCGAAGGCGCACCTTGTTGATCGCCAAGAACGCCGCTTCGCTCATCGAGAGAAAGGCCGAAACGGCGAGTAGCACGGCGACCACGACGATCAAGGGGAGGGCTAGAGCCATCGATATTTTCTGAAAAAGTAGATCATCACGGGAATCGAGAGGAGGCCGAGCGCCGTGAAGGTATGCAGGAGTGAGCGCAGCGAATTGAGCAGAGGATGCTCTCCGAAGTTCATCCCGTAGACGCCGGTGATAATGATGAGCGGCAGGGACAGCGTGGCCAGAGCCGTCATCGTCTTCATGATTTCATTCAACCGATTGGAGACGATCGTCGCGTACGCCTCAAGGGCCATGGTCGTGACCTCTCGGCAGCCATCCACCAGGTCGTTCATGCGGAGCAGGTGATCGTAGATGTCGCGGAAATAAATCGAGTTGGAGGGCTTGATGAAGGGCAGATCCCCGCGATTGAGCCGGCTGAGGACCTCCCGGTGGGGGGCGAGGGTGCGCCGCAGCAGCATCAGCTCGTTGTAGATGCCGAAGAGGTTGACCAACGTCGTCTGGGTGGAGTTGCGCAGCAGGCGCGTTTCCAACTCATCCACTTTCGTTTCGACCTCATCGAGGATGGGATAGTAGCTGTCGATGAGCGAATCGGCCAGGGAGTAAAACAGGAAGTCCGCCCCGCGCTTGATGATGGGGGATTTTTTCTCGACGCGGAGGCGGTCTTCATCCACCACGCGGATCGGCTCGGTGCGGACGGTAATGAGGAAGTTCGTGCCGATGCACAAATCCAGCTCAAGCGGCCTCAGGCGTCCTTCCTTGCTGCGATGAATCCCCTGCAAGACGACGAAGAGATAGCGGTCGAACTCCTCCAGCTTGGGACGGACATTGGGCATGATGCAGTCTTCGACGGTAAGCGGATGGAGCTCAAAGAGTTCCAACAGGCACTCCACGTCTGTGTCTTCCGGGTCCTCAATGTCCACCCAGAGCAACTGATCGGATTGCTTGAGGATCTCGCGAAACCGCTCAACGGGTGGGTTGCATTCAAGTTGCCCATCGGAACGATAGAGATACGAGCGGATCATCAGGCCCTCCTGTAGAGACGGTGTTGCTCGATATAGCGCGCGACCGCATCCGGGACGAGAAACCGAATGGATCGTCCCTGACGAACACGCTGCCGAATCATCGAAGAGGAGATGTCGACGTGCGGCATCTCAAGTGTTGTGGAAAAATCGGGGACACAAACAAATCGCCTCAAAACATGACATTTGTTTGTGTCCCCCTTTTCACGGGGGGCGATGAGCACACGGCACTCGCGGATGATCCGCGTCCACCCATACCACGGGACGTGAAGCATCTCTGAGCCGATGATGAGATGGAGCACCGCCCGTGGATAGCGCTTTCGAATCGCCTGGATCGTCTCCAAGGTATAGGAGACGCCGCCTCGGCGCAACTCCATCGTCTCCACGCGAAACGCTGGATGACCTTGAGTCGCTAACCGCGCCATCGTTAGCCGATCGGAGGCCTTCGCCATATCCCGTGAGGGTTTGTGGGGAGGAACGGCCGTCGGAATGAACCACACCTGATCCAGTCGGGCTTGTTCGCGGGCGCACTCCGCGAGGATGAGGTGTCCGATGTGGATTGGATTGAACGTCCCCCCCAGTATGCCGACTCTCATTCAAAAAGGGGACACAAACAAATTTCCAAATTTGTTTGTGTCCCCGACTGTTTCGTAGGTGGTGGGATCATTGCCGCACCTGTCCGGAACCGATCACGACGTATTTATACGTGGTCAGCTCCTCGAGCGCCATCGGCCCGCGCGCATGCAGTCGGTCGGTGCTGATGCCGATCTCCGCCCCCAACCCGAACTGATAGCCGTCGGTGAATCGGGTGGAGGCGTTGACGTAGACACACGCCGAGTCCACTTCACGCAGGAAACGCTCGGCATGGGATTGATCGCTTGTCACGATGGCATCCGAGTGCGCGGAGCCGTAGCGCGTGATGTGATCAATCGCCTCATCCAGGGATCGCACGATGCGAACCGAGAGAATCAGGTCGAGATATTCGGTGAACCAGTCCTCCTCGGTGGCGGGCTGCACATCGGGGACCATCGAACGCGTCGTCTCGCAGCCTCGGATCTCCACCTTGGCCTCGCGCAATCGCGCAATCACCGACGGCAGAAAGCGCTTCGCCACCCGCTCATGCACGAGCAGCGTCTCCATCGCGTTGCAGGTGGCTGGACGCTGACACTTCGCGTTGATGGCGATCGTCTCCGCCATCTGCAAATCCGCGGCCTCATCCACAAACACGTGACAGACCCCCTTGGCGTGCTTGATGACCGGAATGCGGGAGCGCTCGATGATCTTGCGAATCAACTCTTCCCCGCCCCGTGGAATGACGACATCAATGAGCTGATCCAACTCCAGCATCGCATCCACGCCGGCTCGCTCCGCCGTCGGGATGGTGCTGACAGCCGCTTCCGGCAACTTGGCTTGCGCGAGCGCCTGCTTGATGGCTGAGGCAATCGCCTGATTGGAACGAAACGTTTCAGCCCCGCCTCGAAGAACAACGGCGTTGCCGCTCTTCAGGCAGAGCGACGCGCAATCGCTCGTCACATTCGGACGCGATTCGTAGATAATCCCCACTACCCCCAGCGGCACGCGAACCTTTCGAATAAGCAGGCCGTTTGGCTGATGCCACTCCTTGATGACCGCGCCCACGGGATCCGGCAGGCGAATCACGGCCTCGATCGAGGTGACCATCTCATCGAGCCGCGCATCCGTCAGGGTCAAGCGATCGATCAGCGCGGGAGAGAGTCCATCGCCCTGTGCGGCCTCCACATCGGCCGCATTCGCCCCTCGAATCCGATCACGCTGCGCACGGAGAGCCTGCGCCATGGCTTGGAGGGCGGCGTCTTTCTTCGCCGTCGGGGTGTTGGCAAGGACACGGGCCGCCTGCTTCGCCGCTTCGGCGATCCTCTGAACTTGTTCGTGTATCGGGAAAGTCATGTCAAAATCGGGGACACAAACACATGGCTCAACATTTGGCAAATTGTTTGTGTCCCCTTAGTCCTTTCGGCAGGAGAAGCTGATCGCGGAAGGCCATCCACCAGTGACGAGACGTCAGTCGCCTCGCGGGCGGAGCGATCAGGGTTCCCACGGGTTTGCCCTCAAGAATCGAGAGCACGACATCTGCTCGATGGCCATTCGCAATCACCATGGGAATGCCGGCATGACGCGCGATGCGTCCTGCGGCCAGCTTCGAGGCCATGCCGCCTTTCGTGGTATGACGCGCCGTCGGCAGAATCATCGCCTCATGGGTGTGGTTCAGATCGTCAATGCGCTCAATCACCTTCCCGTGATGCAAGAGGCCGTCCACATCTGAGAGCAAGATCAATACATCCGCCCGCACGAGGGAGGCGACGAGCGCGGCGAGCCGATCGTTATCGCCGAAGGTGATCTCCTCCACCGCGACGGTATCGTTCTCATTGACAATCGGAACCACCTGACGAGCCAGCAGGGCCGTCAAGGTGTTCCTCGCATTGCGGGCTCGCGCGTGATTGGCCAGGTCCGCTTGGGTCAGCAGCACCTGGGCCACCCGCAGATGGTGCGGGGCAAAGGCCTCGCTGTACAATCCCATCAACTGCCCTTGGCCGACCGCGGCGCACGCTTGGAGCCGGGCGAGTTCCTTCGGCCGACGCGCGAGACCGAGCGATGCCATCCCGCAGGCGATCGCCCCAGAGCTGACGAGAATCACCTCACACGACTGTCGGATGCACGTGGCCAGTTGACGGGCGAGCGCGTGGATGGCGCCCATCCGAGGGGCTCCGCTGCGTTCAGCCAACACGCTGGTCCCCACTTTCACCACAATCCGCTTCGCCGAATCTATGGGGTCAAGTCTTGACATTTGACAATTCCTTCCAGATCAACGTGAGAAGCTGCGAGATGCCCGATATCGTCGCGCACGAAATGGGCACCACGGGCTGCTGCACGGCGGCTTGAAATCGCGTCAAGTGATCGTGGGCTTGCGGGAGATCCATTTTATTCGCGACGAGAATTTGTGGACGCGCAGCCAAGGCCGGGTTGTAGGTTGAAAGCTCCAGAAGGAGTTGCTGGTAGTCCTGCACGGGATCGCGCCCGTCCACCGCCGCCATGTCCACCAGATGCACCAAGAGGCGGGTGCGTTCGATGTGGCGCAGGAATTGCATGCCCAGCCCGCGGCCGTCGTGAGCCCCCTCGATCAATCCGGGAATATCGCACGCGACAAACGACCCTCCCTCCCCGACCGACACCACCCCCAAGACCGGCGTCTTGGTCGTGAAGGGATACGAGGCGACTTTCGGCTTGGCGGTAGAGATGCGCGACAAGAGGGATGATTTGCCGGCGTTGGGAAATCCGACCAGCCCCACATCGGCAAGCAGCTTCAGCTCTAAGCGTAGGCGACGCGCTTCCCCGACGGCGCCCGGGGTGGCCTGTGGCATCCCTCGCTTTCCTCGGGACGCCATCCTGCCTCGCACCGAGTGCGCTCGGCACGAGGTGAGCATAGTCGAATGGATGGCGTAGGCGTTACCGATTCCGCCGCGCCCGCCACGCGCCGCCACCAGGCGCTCACCCGCGGTGACAAAATCTCGCAAGAGGTCTCCGCGATCCGCATCAACGACCATGGTCCCCACGGGCAATCGGACCTCGCAGTCGTGACCCCGTTTACCGGTCTTGGTATTGCCTGAGCCGTGTCGGCCTCGGCCTGCGCGGAATTCGTGTCGGAAGTGAAAATCGAGGAGGGTCGAAAGCTGAGGATCAGCGACGAGGATCACGTCCCCACCGTCGCCTCCACTGCCGCCGGAGGGACGGGGGTAGCGGGTGTACGGTTCTTTGCGCATCGCGGAACAGCCGTTGCCACCGGCTCCGGCCGCCACCGTGATCTGAGCCTGATCCACAAACATGCGGATTCACTTCGCTCATCTTACCCGGAAGGCTGAATGCTGACCACGCGAGTCTTGGGGAACTGGACGATGCCGTCGCATTTCGCAAACAAGGTCCAGTCGCCTCCCACGCCGACGAACCATCCCGGTTTAAACGGGGTGCCTCGCTGGCGCACCAAGATGGTGCCGGCCTGCACCCGCTGTCCCTCGAAGCACTTCACGCCGAGCCGCTTGGAGGCGCTATCCCGCCCATTGCGTGTCGAGCCCTGACCTTTCGTATGCGCCATCTTGTTCTCCTGTCTACTGCTTACTACTTACTGCTGTCTTCAACCTGGATATCTTTGACCAGCAGTTTCGTGAGTTGCTGGCGGTGGCCTTTGGTTTTGCGGTAGTTTTCCCGTCGCCGAAACTTGTAGGTGATGGCCTTCGGCCCTTTGGTGTGCTCCAGCACCTCGCATAACACCTTCGCACCCGAGAGGTACGGCCGGCCGATCTGGATGTCGGCGCCCTCGCCCGCCAGCAACACCCGATCAATGGTATGGGAGGCCCCGACCTCAGCCCCCAGCCGATTCACGGTGAGCTGAACCCCCGGCTCCACCTTCCACT
>JACQRA010000132.1 GCA_016206725.1 Candidatus Omnitrophota bacterium | reverse complement strand
CGCTAAAGGCTCGCGGAAACAGACCGGATTGATGAGCGACACGGGATCGTCCACCCCGGCGGCACGAGCCAACAACATCGCATCAGGCGAGATCCACTGACCTCGCTGACGTGTTCCTCCCGTGGCAATGGGTTTCATCACCCCGACGTCGAGACCCTTCGCACGACACCACGCCGCCAATCCCGCCGCCACGAGGGTCTTCCCCACTCCGGTATCAGTTCCAGTAATAAACAGCCCTCTTGCTCGGTTCATGAAGTCACCGATATGATCGTATTTCGTATATCGTATATCGTATTTCGTGTGAATAGTTCACGAAATACGACTCACGAAATACGAGATACGGCTTGTCGAAGCACATGAGCTAAATGATCGATCTGTTCCTCGGTGTGCAAGGCGGTGACGCTCAGGCGAAGGCGGGCGGTGCCTTCCGGCACCGTCGGCGGGCGGATGGCCGGTGCGAAGATCCCCTGCTCGAACAGCGATGCGGAGAGCTCGCGCGCCCTGCGAGACGTCCCCACGACGATCGGAACGATATGCGTAAAAGTGTCAGACGCTTTCCGTAGACCTTGATGAATCCGCTCAACGTTGCGGGCCAACGCCTCGCGATGCGAGGGCTCTTGCTCGATCACGTCAAGGGCCTCACACGCCGCCGCCACCACCGGAGGACTCTGCGCCGTCTCATAGATGAAACTGCGCGCGCGATTCTGGATCAACCGAATCAAGGAAGAAGATCCCGCGACAAACCCTCCTTGACAGCCCAGGGCTTTGCCCAGGGTGGCCATGTAGATCATCGGCTCATGCCTGTCCGCCGATGCAGTGTGGCGGACGAGACCTTCCACCTCCGGCGTGCCGCGTCCTGTCGCACCGGTCGCGAAAGCCCCGTGCGCATCGTCCACATATAAGAGCGCGCCCTCGCGCCGAGTCACACCGAGGAGTTCTTTCAGGGGAGCACGGTCGCCTTCCATGCTGAAGACGCCTTCCGTCACGACCACGCGACGGTGGTACCCACCCGTAGGGCGGGCCGTGGCGGTGCGCTTCAACAATGTCGAGACGTGGCCGGTGTCGTTGTGACGAAATACCCGCAGACGTGCGCGCGAGAGCCGGCAGGCATCAATCAAGCTGGCATGGGCCAAACGATCAATGAAGACGATGTCATCCGATGACAGGAGGGCGCCGAGGATTCCGAGATTGGCGAGATAGCCGCTGGGAAACGCCGCGGCTGCCTCAGCATGAAAAAATGAGGCCAATCGTTCTTCAAGTTGGCGGTGCAAGGCGGTGGAGCCTGCCAAGAGACGCGAGGCCCGAGCGCCCACTCCCCAGCGACGAGCGGCTTCACTCGCCGCCTGGATCAGCCGTGGATGCTGGGAGAGGCCGAGGTAATCGTTGGTGCACCACAGGACGAGACGCCGTCCTTCAATGGTCGCCGTGACGCCATCAACCGCCTCAACCGTGGTCAGCGTCCGCAAGAGGTCGCGCTGCGCGAGCTCGTCCAGCTCGCTGTCGAGTGCTTGATAGAGCTCGTCGCGGGTGTGGATGGGTCACGAAATACGATTCACGAAATACGAGATACGGTTTTTTTAGCGGACGACCATCGGCAGGACATCCGTGCAGCCAAAAACCCCGAAGAGACCACGGGCCTTCAACCAACATCCTCGCTTGAGGTACCCCAGCGCCGGGCCGATGACGTTGGCGGCCATCGTCGTCTCATCGCCGAGGATGAAGCGATGGCTGGACCGCTTGCCCTCAAGCGTGATGCCGGTCAGGGTCATGGTGGTGGACACCGGTTTGTTCGAATGCCGCGTATCCATCACGCCGCCGACTTCCACCTGATCCTGCGAGTCCACCACACCGGCCCGCTCCAACAGGATGTCATCGGCATGTTCCATGTGGTGCAGCTCCATCACGCCGCCGGTCTTCTCCAGCAGCGCGGCAACGTCCTGCTCGGTCATGGTCTTGGCTCGCTCGACGGAGTAGCCAGGCATGTGCGCGATGTCCTCACGGATCGTCGCCTTGTGGGCTGCCCAATTGGCGATGCCGACCCCCCACCAGATGTCCACCCGCTCAACCCGGATGAACGACTGAGCCGCCAAGACTGCGGCCGCCGTCAAGAGCCCTGGCGTGGCCCCGCAGCCGGTGAGCGCCACACTCTGGGTCTCTTTCATCAAGGGATCGAGCCTCAACATCTGGGAGACGGCCGCGGTGCGTTTCAACACATCAACAAGGACAACCTGTGGCCGCCGCCTGACGAATTGCTCGATGACGGTGGGAATGAATTCGTTGGGCATATTCGGCAAGGTGACCAGCACGGCGTCAATCGCGCCCTCCCACTCCGCCACGGCCTTCAGGGGCTCGTCGCACGGGATGCTGAAGTCAACGTGTTCGCAGGAGAGACCTTCCGTCGAGGCGGCGAACCCTTGGCTGTCGCAGATGGCCACCAACCGGAGCTCTTGCTTCAGGCCGATGAGGCGGCGCGCCGCCTGTCCAAGACCGCCGGCCCCTAAGACCGCGACCCTGATGGGTTCCATGGATCTTGTCCTCGCTCACGTCTTAGCGTTTAGCGTTCCAGCCACGTCTGGCGACACGACTGCCGCTCCACCAGCTCCGTCGGCAAGAGCAACTTGGTCGGCATTCTCTTCTTCCCGCGCACAACAGCGAGCAGGGTCTCAAAACCTAAGCGTCCCATCTCATCGAGAGCCTGCCGAACCGTCGTCAAGGGAATGCGAGCTTGCGAGGCGATGGGGTTGTCATCGAATCCAACAATCGACAGCTCCTCCGGAACCCGCACGCCCTTACTCATCGCGACGTTGATCGTCTCCAACGCCATGTCGTCGCTCGCGACAAAGATGGCGGTGGGGGGATGCTTCATGGCCAACAAGGCCTCCACCGCTTTCCGGGCGCTGGGTAGCCCGAAATCCCCATAACGGAGATAGCCCTCCGGCAACGGGAGCTTGCGGGTTTTCATGGCGTTGACAAACCCGTCCAGCCGATCCAAGCCGGCTTGGGTCTTGAGATCGCCGGTGATCGTGGCGATTTCCTTGTGTCCCAGTTTGATCAGATAGTCCACGACGCGCTGCGCGCCCAAGCGGTTATCGATCGCGACACAGTTGACCGGCAAATCTTCCAGATAGTGGTTCAAGACGACCGAGGGAATCTTCTCATCAATCGTGCGGTCCAACAGCTCCTCGCAGCCGTACACATCCATGAAGATCACCCCGTCAATCGCCCCCGCGGGGAACGTTGTCCCATCGGTGATATGGAGCAAGAGATCGAAGCGCGAGCGCTCCGCGGCGATCCCGATGCCTTTGATGACCTGCATGGCGAAGTACGAGTGGAAGATGCCTTCAAAGCGTGGAATGAGCAGCCCGATGGTATTGGTCTTCCCCGCCGCGAGATGTTGCGCGCTGGGGTTGGGATGGTAGTTGAGTTTCTTGATCGTTTCCTCCACGCGCCGGCGGTTCTCCTCAGAGACCGTCGAGACGTCATTGATCACCCGCGAGACCGTCGTCGTGGACACGCCGGCACGCTGGGCGACATCTGCAATGCTGAGTCGTTTCATCGAGGAAATCGTGTGGGATTCAGTGCTGACTCAGTTCTTCACGGATGCGAGATGAGCCCCGGCGGGATTGACGAGTTGGGCGGTGACGAAAATCAACAAGTTGGAACGTTCCACGGAATCATCCTCCTTGCGAAACAACGACCCGATCACCGGCATCGAGCCCAGCACCGGCACTTGGGTGCGGGTCTTGGTCGTCGTGTCCTTCATCAGTCCTCCGAGCACGACGGTTTGCCCGTTTTCGATCACGACCGTCGTCTCGAGGTTGCGCGTCGTAAACCTCGGCAGCGAGATCTCTCCCCCGAAGCTGTCATCCGTTTTCTTTTCGCTGACTTCAGGCTTGAGACCCAAGGTGATGGTCTTGAGGTCTTGTCCCACGCTGGGAGTCACCCGCAGCAAGATGCCCAGGTCCTTGGTCTGAAAGTCCTGGGGGACTTGAACGAACCGGGTCTCCCGGAGTCCCGATGAGCACGTGCCGTCAAATTTCCCATCGCCATTGCAATCTTCCTTCTTCACGGATGCCTCATACCGACTCGCATAGACAAACTCCGTGACCACTTTAATGGCGGCGGTTTGGTTGTTCAGCGTCGTCACGCGGGGCGCGGAGAGGGTCTTTGTCCGCTTGTCCTGGGCCAGCGCATGCAGCACGGCGGAATACTTGGTGCCGGTGAGAATCCCTTGAAACGTCAGATTCAGCGCATTGCCTGAGGTTTGATTGGCGAAATCGCTGAACGCGATCTTCGTCCCGCGCTTCAGGACAGGTCCGGTCGTGGCAAACTGAACCTCAGGCCCTTTCTTCACGACGAGATCCTCGGTGAGCTGCTCATCGAATCCCCACTCAAAGGTGTCCGTCAAGGTCAACTCAATAAAGCGGGCTTCGATCATCACTTGAATCGGCTCAACATCCAATTGAGCCAGCAGCCGCTCGACTTGCTCCAGATAGTACGGCACGTGCGTGACGAGAATCGCCCCGCTTCGCTCATCAACCAGGAAAGAGCTCTCTCCCACCTCTGGAATCACCTCGGTCAAGATGTCTTTGATCGTCTTGAGCTCTTTCACCGCCGTCCCCTGCAGGGCGACACTCTCACGCACATCCGCGAGCGGCTCAAAGGAGGCCTTCAGTCCCAACCCTTGCTTCAAATAATAGACCCGCGTATCGAGCGGCTCGGTTTCCATCTCATCACGGCCGGCGATCCAAATGGTGTCACCGTCCAGGCGGTAGAGCAGCCCTTGGCCTTTGAGCAGATAATCCAGCACGCGGGAGAGCGGCATCTCAACCAGATGCATCGTCACCGGCTTACCGGCCGTCTTGGCGCCTTCCGAGAGGACGATGTTCACCTCCCCCGCCTCAGAGAGGAAGTCCATCGCAGCGGTAAAATCGACCTCTTGGAAATTCGCGGTGATGGGCTGAGCCAACCGTTCCCGAATGGTCTGCGTGCTGACGGTGGCGGTCACCGCTGCGGAAGGCTCCGTCACCTGCGCCCACGCGGCTGAGGCCGCAGTGAACAGTGAACAGTAAACAGTAAACAGGACGACTGCCCCGTACCCTGTACACTGTACACTGT
>JACQRA010000126.1 GCA_016206725.1 Candidatus Omnitrophota bacterium | reverse complement strand
GCTTCTTTCAGCAGGTCGCTGAGCTGCTCCTTCGTGACCAATCCCTTCGAAATGAGGAGGTCTGAGAGTCGCTCTCGAAAGCTGCTCATGGTTCGACTCCCGTTGGTCGCTCACCATAATCCTGAGCGAGTGAAACGAGTCGAAGGATCATGCCGCCTCCACCGATTCGCCGATGGTTGTCCGAAGCACTTCATCTAACGTTGTGAGCCGCTGCTTGACTTTGTCCAGGGCGTCCTCCCGAAGGGTACGCATCCCGGCGGCTTTCGCCGCCTCTTCGATCGCGCGCTCCTGCGAGCGCTGGACAATCAGCTCTCGGATCTCCGATGTCATCACCAAGATTTCCGCGATGACTTGCCGGCCGCGATATCCCGATTGCGCGCACGCCGCACATCCAGTTCCCTTCGCCAGCTCCAGGACCTCCCCGCGCTCATCCACCAACCCGAGCCGCTTCGCCAGCTCCTTCGGAGGCCGATAGGTCTGCACGCATCGAGGGCAGATGCGACGGACGAGCCGCTGTCCGATCACCGCCGCAAGACAGGAATTGATGAGAAACGGCTCGATCCCCATGTTGACAAGCCGCACCACCGTCCCCACCGCGCTGTAGGTGTGCAAGGTGCTCAACACCAGGTGGCCTGTCAGCGCCGCCTTGACCGCCATATCCGCCGTCTCGCCATCACGGATCTCCCCCACCAAGATGATGTCAGGATCCTGACGGAGAATCGCCCGCAGGGCCTTGGCGAACGTCAGCTCGATCTCGGCTTTCACACCCACCTGATTGATGCCTTCCAGATGATATTCGACCGGATCTTCAACGGTCACCAGGTTCTTGTCAGGCCGGTCAATGTATTTCAACAGGGCGTAGAGCGTGGTGGTCTTCCCTGAACCGGTCGGACCGGTGGCAAGGATCATGCCATGCGGGCGCTCGGCGCATCGCTTCAACGTCTCCAGGTCCTCCGAGCGGAACCCCATGGTCGAAAGATCGAGCATGATCTGCTGTCGATCCAGCACCCTCAAGACGATCTTCTCCCCAAAGCTCGAGGGCAGCACCGAGACGCGCACGTCGATCGCTCGATCATCCACCGAGAAGGTGAAGTGCCCGTCTTGCGGCAAGCGATGCTCGGCGATATCCAGCTCCGACATGACCTTGATGCGCGAGATGAGGGCGTGCTCAAGCGGCTTGGGCGGGCCTGCGACTTCCTGCAAGAGGCCGTCAATGCGGTACCGGATCCGAACCGCGCGCTCCATCGGCTCAATCAGCACGTCAGAGGCTCGCAGATGAACGGCTCGTGTCAGTATCGCATCCGTCAATCGCACGACCGGCTGCGCCTGGCTGAAGGAGAGGGCTTCATCCCCTTCGAAGTCCGCCTCCGCCGAGGGGGCCGAGGACACTCCTCCCGACGAGGGTGAAGTCAACAACATCTCGTTGATCGTGTCTTCCATGCCGGTCCCATAGTACAGATCAATGACCTCGCGGATGTCTTTGAGCGTGGCCAGCATGGGATTGATGGCATAGCCCGTCATCGTCGCAATCGTCTCGATCGCAAAGATATTCAAGGGATCGGCCATGGCGACGGTCAGCGTCTTGCCGATACAGGAGACCGGCACCACATCGTATTGCTTGGCGATCGAACGCGGGATGAGGATCTTGAGTTGCTCATCAACCTTGAAACGGGTCAAGCTGATGAGCGGAACGTTGAGCTCTTGGCCAATGAGAGACAGCAGCTCGGGTTCCTTGATAAATCCTCTCTGAACCAAGAGTTGTTGGAGGCTGCCGCCCTGTTGCTGTTGGAGTCCCAGCGCCTCCTGGAGCTGCTCGGGCGTCACCAGGCGCTTGGAGACCAGCAATTGAGCGAGCCGTTCCTTAAGGCTTGTCATTGGTGTGGTGTTTGTAGGAACGCTCCAACGCCTTGAGGATATCCGAGGGAGTGCTGATGAAGGCTTGGATCACGCAGCTCGTGAGCATTTCAATGTCCTCAATCGCTTGGATGTTCGACGGGTCCGCCATGCTCACCGTCAAGGAGTTCCCGACCCGGTCGATGGGAATCACGCAGTACTGCCGCGCCACACGCTCAGGAATCAAGCGCACCATGCCGTCATCGAGCTCGTAGTTTTCGAGCGGCAGGTACGGAAATCCGTACTGCGCGGTGAGCGCCAAGGCGATTTCTTCCTCGGTGGCAAACCCGAGTTGTGTCAAGACCTGCCCCAACAACCCGCCGTGCGTGCGTTGGTAGGCGAGGGCCTCTTCGAGCTGCTGGGGCGTAATCACCCCTCGCTCAAGCAGCACTTCTCCCAGTTTTTTGGTCACGACTCGTCTCGCCATGGCTCGACTCTGCTCACCACCTAGGTCAATGCTGCATCAGCCGCATGAGATCATCCGGATCGCTGGAACGGCCGACCGCTTCCTCCATGGTGATGACGCGGTTGACATAGAGTTCATAGAGCGCCTGGTTCATGGTCTTCATGCCTTCCTTTTGACCGGTTTGGATGACGGAGTAGAGTTGATGGACTTTCGACTCGCGGATCAAGGAGCGCACCGCATGATTGGCGATGAGCACCTCCGTCGCCAGCGCACGACCCTTCCCGCCCGCCTTCGGGATGAGCTGCTGGGAAATGATCCCCAAGAGCTCCATCGAAAGCTGCACCCGAACCTGATTCTGTTGATGCGCCGGAAAGACGTCGATGATCCGATTGGCCGTCTGCACCGCATCGGAGGTATGGACCGTCGCAAGCACCAGGTGACCGGTTTCCGCCACCACCAGGGCGGTTCCGATGGTTTCAAGATCGCGCATCTCCCCGATGAGAATCACATCCGGGTCTTGCCGCAAGACATACTTCAGGGCCCGGACGAACGATTGGGTGTCCGCGCCAACCTCCCGTTGGTCAATGATCGCTTTCTTCGACGCGTGGATGTATTCAATGGGATCCTCCACCGTAATGATGTGACACTGTTTGGTGGTGTTGATGTGATCGACCATCGCGGCCAACGTCGTCGTCTTCCCTGAGCCGGTGGCTCCGGTGATGAGAACCAGCCCCTTAGGTTTTTCACAGAGCGAGGTCATCAGGGGAGCCGGCAAGCCCAGTTCCGCGAAATTCATGATCCGAAGCGGCAGCATCCGAATGGCGAGGCCCACATAGCCTTGCTGCACGAAACAGTTCCCGCGGAAGCGGGCCAACCCTTCAATCGAAAATGAAAAGTCCAACTCCTTCACCTGCTCAAATCGTTCGATCTTCTCCGGGGAGAGCAAGCTATAGGTCAGCGCTCGAACCTCCTCGCCGTTCAAGACCCCGTGATCGGTGGCCACCAACGCGTCGTCGATCCGAAGATACGGCGGGAGGTTGACGGTCAAGTGAAGGTCGGTCGCTCCCCGCTCGACCACCAATCGCAGCAACTGGTCCATGGTAGGTTTCGCCGTGATCGTCATCTTACGCTGCCCCCCCGCTTGGCGCGACGACCCCGATGGAATGCAGCGACGCCGACGCTTTTTCGATCAAGTCCTCGCCGGTGATCCCATCGAGCGGATTCTCCGCGATCCCCACTTCGAGCGTGAGGGGCGTGGTCCCATTCATGAATTCTTCAAACGTCGTCACCATCCGACGTCCCAGCTCTTCGGAGATCTCCATCGCCTGCCGTTTATTGCGCTCCGGCAAGACGACGACGATCTCATTGCCGGCGAAGCGGCCCACCCGGTCAATCTCGGTCACCGACTCCTGGATAAACCGGGCTACTTTCTTGAGGAAACGCTCCGCCTCCGGTTCCCCGAGCTGTTGACGATACGCGCTCAGCCCTTTGGTCCGAAACATCAACAACCCGCACGGCCGCTGGTACATGATGGCCCGTTTGATCTCTTCCTCAAGACGACGTTTGATGTAGCGTTCGTTATAGACACCGGTCAGCTCATCGCGAATGGCCAGCGTCTTCGCCTTGCGCAGCAAGACTTCATTTTCAATCGCAATGGACGTCTGCTTGGCAAACACCTTCACTAAGTCCAGCCATTCCGGCATCCAGAGATACGACCCTCGACGGTTCCCCATTCCCAACACGCCGGCCCGGTGGGCGCGCATCGTCACGGGCTGCAGGATCAGGTTGGGCTTGCCCAACTGCTCCCACAGCGCTCGGAGCTCCTGAGAGGGCGGATGGTCACAGTCAATAGCGATCGGGCCAACCTCAACAGGAAGGTCATGGAGAAGATTCACATCGAGCTGGGAGGTCCGCTTCAAGGTGAACGACAGATCTTCCACGGGTTGCAGCAAGAGCAGGCTGAAGCCCTGGTCATCTTGGGTGGCCAGCTTCTCGACAATGAGCTCGAGGACGACGTCCAGCTCAGTCCCGCTGCCGAGCAATTCCCCGATCTGCAAGAGGCCGGAGAGCATGACGACGCGCTTGTTGATTTCCAGATTGATCTCATTCGTCTTCTCGCCCATCTTGTTGAGCTCGGCCATGTTGGTGCGGATCTTGGCCGTTAACTGATTCAGGGCCTCGCTGAGATCGCCCAACTCATCATCGTCTTCCATCACGCTCACGCGGCGGTCAAACTCCCCCTTGACGGCGATCTCCTTCGCTTCCTGGCTGAGCCGCACCACCGGCGCGATCAGCTTGACCGTCAGGTAGACGCTGCCCAGAAACGCGATGAGGATCGTCAAGGTAATCAGGCCGAGGAGCCACCACGTGACCGCCGTGGGACTTTCGAGGATCGGGAACCACCGATCCAACTGGTAGAACTCCCGGACCGTCGGCAGCCCGAACCATCCCGCCATCAAGATCAGCATGATGATGGGAATCACGGACATCAGGGTGAAGGACAGCGTCAGCTTCACCCTCACGCCGCGGGGCGCTAACCTCAACCCGTGAAAGAAATGCGAGGCCACGTTAGACATGGGGGTTCCCTCCTCGGTGGTGTTGATGAACCATGGCGAGAATGCGTTGCTCAAATTGCTCCGTGGTCTTAATGCCTTCCCCGGTCAGTTGAACGGACCGAAGGGCATTGACCATCGCGGCAAGGATTTGCGTGCGTGATAATTTGACGCCGGAGGAAAAGAGGGCGTCTTTGCCGAGCTTATCCAGGAAATCGACTTGCTCGCGATTGAGGGAGGCCACCACGCGGTGAGCGCGTAGATGGTTCTCAGGCGTGACGGATTTGTGAGAATTAGCCATCGTTTGGCAACCCGACTGTCCTTCGGACAGAGTTTACAGTGGACAGTTTACAGTTCACTGTACACTGTTAACTGTTCACTGCCCGTGAGGGCTTGTGGCTTTGCGCCCGATCCTTTCAGATCGTTTGCCTTGATCGATGCACTATCTTTTCAAGGATCAGCGGAAGTATACCATACGATGCGTTATAATAAGAAGCCAAGATGACGACCGAAGAACTCCATCAGATCACACAGCTCTATGC
>JACQRA010000125.1 GCA_016206725.1 Candidatus Omnitrophota bacterium | reverse complement strand
GTCTTGGCCTGCGAGGCCGACTCCGGCGTGATGGGGGGCAGCGTCTCGCATGAGTTCATGGCGCCTGCCGACATCGGAGAGGATACGGCCGTGCGATGTACGGGATGCGTGTATGCGGCGAATCGGGAAGCGGCAAAGTGCGAGAAAGCAGAAGGCAGAAAGCAGAAGGCAGAAGAACCAAAGCCGATTGAAGAAGTGGCGACGCCGGGGAAGCATACGGTGGAGCAGGTGAGCCAGTTTCTGAAGGTGCCGGCGATGAAGCTCATCAAAACCTTGCTCTATGACATCGGCGAGAAAGACCACGTGGCCGTGCTGATTCGCGGCGACCATGAGGTCAACGAAGCGAAACTGGCGCGCCTTCTCAAGAGTTCCGCGCTCAAGCTTTCCAGTGCGCAGGCGATTGAACGGCTCAGCGGTGGTCCGGTTGGATTCACCGGCCCCGTCAAGCTGGATGGTGTCCGGTTGGTGGTGGATCATGCCGTCACGTCAGTGGTCAATGCGGTGACCGGCGCGAACGCCAGCGATCGCCATCTCATCAACGTCAATCCAGGTCGGGATTTTACCCCGACACTTGTTGCGGATATTCGCTACGCCACCACTGAGGATGCGTGTCCTCGCTGCGGCAAACGTGTGGAGCTTCTGCGCGCCATCGAGGTCGGGCACGTGTTTCAACTGGGCACCAAATACACGCAAACCTTCGGCGCGATGGTCCAAGATGCCGGGGGGGCGGCGCATCCGATGATCATGGGATGCTACGGGATCGGGGTGAACCGCATCGTGGCTGCGGCCATTGAACAGCGTCACGACGCCGATGGCATTCTGTGGCCTGCCGCGATCAGTCCGTTCCACGTGGTGATCAGCGTCCTGGAAGCCGAAAATCCCGCGTTCCTCCAACTCACCCAAGAGCTTGAAGGAGAGCTCGCTCGGGCCGGCTATGAGGCGCTCGTTGACGATCGAGTCCAATCACCCGGCAGCAAGCTGAAGGACGCCGACCTGATCGGCATTCCTGTCCAGATCATCATCGGCAAAACGTGGGCGCAATCTCAGCGCCTGGAAGTGGTGGAACGTGCCGGCAAGAGCCGCCACCAAGTCGAACGCCCGCAGTGCCTTCCCACCGTCAAGACACTCCTTGACAAGCTCGCTCCCCGTCTGTAAACTGATCAGAACTGAGTAAGGCCGAAAAAAGTGGGCAAATCCCACTTTTTTTGTTCTTGACTGCCTAGATGACCGATGGATGACGCGCAGCTTCAGATGATCAGGCAGGTCGCCGAACCGGTGCTCTCCGAGGCCGCAGCGGAGCTAGTCGAGCTGTCATGGTTCCGCCAGGGCCGGCAGGTCGTCATCCGGCTGCTCGTCGATAAGGTCGGCGGGGTGACGATTCAAGATTGCGCCCGTCTGAACCAGCGCGTCGGGGAGGCGCTGGAGACCGCTGATTACCTTGCGGAGCCCTACACGCTGGAGGTGTCCTCCCCCGGGTTGGACCGTCCGCTGAGGACGCAGAGGGATTTCGAGCGAGCCTTGGGGGAACCGATTGACGTTGAGTTGACCGTCTCGCTTCGTGGTACTTCTCGTCTGCGGGGGACGTTGTTAGCCGTTCAACCCGAGGCGGTTGTCCTGATGACCGAGGCCGGGAACGTCACGATTCCCCTGATGCAAGTTCGCTCCGCCGTGAAAACGATCGAGCTCTAAAGACTATGAATGGCGAACTGCTATCCCTCATTGATGCGATTGTCCGGGAAAAGGGCATCGATCGCGAGGTCCTCATCCAAGCGATCGAGTCGGCTCTCGCCTCAGCCTTTAAGAAAGGCACTGCCGACACCAAAGAAGTGACCGTGACCATCGACCGCACCACCGGTCAGACGATCGTGCTCTGCGACGGCCAAAAACTCTCCTCGACCGACTTCAGCCGCATCGGCGCCCAGACGGCCAAGCAGGTCATCATGCAGAAGATCCGTGAAGCGGAGCGGGAAGTCATCTTCGCCGAGTTCCAGGGCAAGGTGGGGGACATCGTCTCGGGAACCGTGCATCGCTTCGAGCGGGGGGACATCGTGGTGGATCTGGGCCGGACCGAAGCGCTGCTGCCAAAGTCCGAGCGCATCCCCCATGAGGAGTATCAACAAGGGGAGCGGATCCAAGCGTACATCCTGGATGTTCGCAAGGGCGTCAAAGGCACCGAGATCATCCTGTCCCGTGCCCATGAAGCGTTTATCAAGGGGCTCTTCCTGCTTGAGGTCCCCGAAATCCACGACGGGATTGTGGAAGTGAAGGCCATTGCCCGCGAGGCCGGGGATCGCACCAAACTCGCCGTCTTCTCGAAAGACGAGAAAGTGGACTGCGTGGGAGCCTGTGTCGGGATGCGCGGCACGCGGGTCAAGAACATCGTCCGCGAGCTGCACGGAGAAAAAATCGACATCATCCGTTGGCACGAGGCCTTGCCGGACTACATCGCCGCTGCGCTGGCCCCCGCCAAAATCGCGGAGATCGAGTTGGAGTCCCAGGCGCAGCAGGCCGGGGTGATCGTTGATGACGACCAACTGTCGCTCGCCATCGGCAAGAAAGGGCAGAACGTGCGTCTCGCCGCCAAGCTCACGGGCTGGCAGTTGGAAATTCACAGCAAGTCACAACGTCTGCTTGCCGCCATGCCCTTGAGCGAGGTCAAAGGCATCGGGCCGTCGTTGGAGGAGCGACTGAAAGCCGGGGGGATCTCGACGGTACAACAGTTGGCCGGGGCGAGCGTCGAACAACTCACCGCCATCAAAGGGATCGGCGAGAAGACCGCCACGACGCTCATCGAGTCGGCCAAAGACGCGTTACAGCGCGTCCAACAACCGGCCGCCTCGACGGAAGCGACGCAACCGACTGAATCGACCGAAAAGACTGAACCCGAACCGACGGCACAGGCCGACTCGACCAAACAGACCGGTTCGATGGAACCGATCGAACCAACCCAACCGACGGAACCGACCGCCTCATGACCGTTCGCGTGCACGAACTCTCTAAAGAACTTGGGATTCCGTCCAAAGACTTGGTCCAACGCCTCCTTAAGCTCAAGGTTCCCGTGAAAGGACCGATGAGCGCGGTGGATGATGGGATGGTCGCTCGCATCCGGCAGGCGGTGGCCGCATTGAAACCTTCCCTGACCAAGAAACCACCCGCTCGGCCCAAACCTCCGACGAGGAAACCTGAACGGTCCTCCGCGCCGGCCGCTGTCGTGCCAAAAGCCGTTGCGTCAAGAGCCATGGCACCAAAAGCTGCCCCGCCAAAGATCGCCGCGCTAAAAACCAAGCCCATCACCGTAGCGCCCTCTGCGAAACCGTCGCCACCCGTCTCAGCAAAACCCCCGGTTGCTCCTCCCATCAGTCCTGCGCCGGCCAGACCGACACCTGAACCGGTTCGTGTCGCAGCACCGAAGCCTCCTGCTACGCTAAAGCTACGCAGCGACCGCTCCGAAGCTCGAAGAGCGGAGGAGGGTCCTGTGAAAGAGAAGCCGGCGCCGACGCTCGCCCCGGCCGCGGCGGCTGTGATGGAACCACCGCCTGCGCCGGTTGTCAGTGCTCCCAAGCACATTCAGCTCACGTTTCCCATCACCGTGAAAGACCTGGCGTTTCGCCTGGACCTCAAGTCCAACGAGCTCATCAAGCATCTGATTGGCAAGCGCATCTTCGCGTCACTCACGCACTCGTTAGACCAACCCACCGCGACCCAGATCGCCAAGGATTTCGGTTTTGAGGTGGCTCCTGAACCGACCCTGGAAGAGCGCCTCCTCGAACATCTCGAACCGGATTCAACCAAGCTCGTCCTGCGGGCGCCCGTGGTGACCTTCATGGGTCACGTGGACCATGGGAAGACGAGTCTGTTGGATGCGATTCGCAAGACGAAAGTCGTGGAACAAGAAGCCGGAGGCATCACGCAGCATATCGGGGCCTATGAAGTGATTCTGGAGAAGGGGCGCGTCACGTTCCTCGACACGCCAGGCCATGAGGCGTTTACCGCCTTGCGGGCTCGCGGGGCGAACGTGACCGATGTCGTCGTGCTGGTCGTCGCGGCGGACGACGGCGTCATGCCGCAAACCATCGAGGCCATCGACCATGCCAAGGCGGCCGATGTGCCGATTGTCGTGGCGGTCAACAAGATTGATCGGCCGGAGGCCAACCCCCAGAAAGTCACGCAGCAGTTGACGCAATACGGCCTGCTATCGGAAGCGTGGGGCGGGAAGACGATCGTGGTGCCGGTCTCCGCCAAGACCGGAGAGGGGATTGACCAGCTCCTCGAGATGCTGTTGTTGGAAGCCGAAATGCTGGAGCTGAAAGCCGACCCGACGAAGCCCGCCAGCGGCAGCGTCATTGAAGCGAAGCTCACGAAGGATCGCGGACCGATCGCGACCCTCCTGGTGCAGCAGGGAACGCTCCGGGTTGGGGATTCCGTGCTGGTCGGCGCATTAGCCGGACGGGTCCGGGCGCTTGTGAACGATCGGGGACATCGCGTGAAAGACGCCGTCCCCTCCAGCGCCGTGGAGGTGCTGGGTCTGTCCGGGGTTCCGAAAGCGGGTGATCGCTTCATGGTCATCGCGGATGAAAAACTCGCGCGCGAGCTCCTGGAGCACCGACAGGAGCGCCTGGTGGATCGCAGGCTGGTGGCCCCCAAGCGCATCACGCTCGATGAATTGCACCAGCAGATTGCCGAAGGCAAGCTCAAAGAGCTGAAGTTGATTCTGAAGGCGGATGTCCAAGGATCGCTTGAGGCGATCACCCAGAGCCTCTTGAAACTTGATACCCATGGCGTGAAGCTCAGTTTCATTCATACGGGGGTGGGGGATATTTCCGAATCCGATATCATGCTCGCGGCCGCCTCCGATGCGGTGGTGATCGGCTTCCACGTCGGGATGGATCCCCAGGTGCAGGTTCAAGCGATCGCGGAAGGGGTGGATGTCCGCACGTTTCAAATTATCTATGAGCTCGTCAATTCCATCCAAGCCGCGATCGAGGGTCTCTTGGAACCGAAGATCGAAGAGACGTTTCTCGGACGGGCGGAGGTCAAGCAGTTGTTTCAGATTTCCAAGGTGGGCATCGTGGCGGGATGCGTGGTGATCAAGGGCCTGATTCGTCGTGACGCGACGATCCGTATCATCCGTGGCAAGGATCGTCTGACGGATGCTCCGATCGCCGGCCTGAAGCGCGCGAAGGATGATGTGCGTGAAGTCTCCGAAGGGCTTGAATGCGGCATCGCCCTGCAAGGCAGCGTGGATGTCCAAGCCGGCGATCTCCTCGAAGCGTGGGACGTGAAGAAAGTCGCCCGCAAGTTTTCCTAAGTAGTAATAGTGATTGGGTGATTAGGTGATTGAGAAAAAGCGGTGTTTGAGTGGGATGCGCCCAACCGGGAAACTCCACCTCGGCCACCTCGTCGGCGCCTTGACCAACTGGAAGAAGCTGCAGGACGACTACGAGTGCTTCTTCATGGTGGCCGACTGGCACGCGCTGATGAGCGAGTATGAGCATCCCGGCCAGTTGCGCGAACACGTCGAGGAGAACGTCCTCGATTGGCTCGCCTGCGGCATCGATCCGCAGCGCAGTGTCATCTTTCGACAATCCGATGTCCCGGAACACGCCGAATTGTATGCGGTGCTGTCGATCATCACCCCGCTTGGATGGTTGGAGCGCGTGCCGACCTATAAGGAACAGTTGCGGGAACTGGAAGGACGCGATCTGACCACGCACGGATTTCTCGGCTATCCCGTCCTGCAGGCCGCGGATATCCTCCTCTACAAAGCGCACGTCGTGCCGGTGGGAGAAGATCAGTTGCCGCATCTGGAGTTGGCGCGGGAGATCGTGCGGCGGTTCCATCATCTCTACCACGGCGAGTTGTTTCCCGAGCCGAAACCGTTGCTGACCCAGGCGGCGAAGCTGCTCGGCACCGATGGCCGGAAGATGTCCAAGAGCTACGGCAACACGATCGCGCTCTCCGACAGCCCGGAGACGATCCGCAAGACGGTCCAGTCGATGTTCACCGATCCGCTGCGCATCAAAATGACCGATCCCGGCCATCCAGCCACCTGCAACGTGTGCGGTTACTGGAAAGTGTTTGAGCCTTCCCGCGCCGAGGCGATGTGGGAGGAGTGCCGCACCGCCGCGCGCGGCTGCGTGCAGAACAAGCGGGAATTGGCCGAGGCGCTCATCACGGCGACCGAACCCTTCCGGGCGATCCGCAACGAGTCGAGCGCGACCGATCGAACGATCGAGCGGATCTTGCAAGACGGCGCCGAGCGAGCCCGCGCCGTGGCCTCGAAGACGATGGCGGAAGTAAAACGAGCAGTAGGACTATAAGCCACGGGTAAAATCGGGGACACAAACAAATTTCTTCGGAAGTGGATAAATTTGTTTGTGTCCCCAATGTAAAGTGATTGGTAAAGTGATTGAGTAAAACGATGGTGTACAGTGTAGCGACGGATTTGTTCGAGGGATCGCTCTCGCTGCTGGTTGAGCTGGCCAAATTCAACCTGCTCGACGTCTTCCTGATCAAACTTCAAGCGTTAACGGCTCAGTATCGAGAAGAGATCAAGACCAGCGGTGCCACGATCAATGAGCTCGCCGAGCCGCTGCCGCTCTTGGGACAGCTCATCGCCATCAAGGCGCGCCTGTTACTGCCGCAACCTCCTCAAGTCGAGGACGAAGAGGTGCCGATCAGTCTGGAGGAGCTGGAGCGTCGGCTGAAAGAATACGAGCGGTTCAAAACGGTGGCTCAAGTCCTCGCCGAGCTCCACGTGTTACAACACCAGCACTTCACGCGGACCCCCTCGGCCCCGCCAGAATTCGATGAGGGCGACGCGGAGACCCCCAGCCCGACGGTGGAGGTGGGAATCGTGGACCTCATGGCCGCCTTCGCCAGGGTCATTGAGAAGTCGAAGGTGACGGTCTATGAGATTCAGAGCGAGCCGTGGACCGTGGAGATGAAGATCGAGGAATTGACGCTCCTGTTGACGGTCAAACGGCAACTGAGCTTCGAAGAAGTGTTCTCCACGGAGAAATCGCGGCTGGAATTGGTGGTGATGTTCTTAGCCATTCTGGAGCTGGTTCGGCGACGGGTGTGCATGGCGGTGCAGGAGAGGCATTTTGGGGAAATTCTCATTGTGCGGCGCGAGGCGCCGGAAGGACAGGGAGATGGACGAAACGCAGCTCACACGCGCGCTTGAAGGACTGGTGTTTGTCAGCAGCCGACCCATTGCGTTGAAGCGGCTTCAAGAAGTCATTCAGGCATCGGATCATCAGACCATCCGTCGCGTGATCGACCGCCTCAACGGCGAGTATCAGCAAACCGGGCGCGCGTTTCGCATTCAGGAAGTGGCGGGAGGCTACCAATTGGTCACGCTGCCGGAGGTCGCCCCGTGGGTCAAGCGACTCCTGCAGATGCCTCGTGAGAGCACCCTCAGCAAGCCGGCGCTCGAAGCCTTAGCCATCATTGCGTACCGTCAACCGATCACGAAGGCCGACATTGAAGCCATCCGAGGGGTGGATGCGACGGCGACGCTGGACACGCTGATGGAACGCCAATTCATCAGAATCGCCGGGCGCAAAGACAGCCCGGGCCGTCCGATCTTGTACGGGACCACGGAGGAATTCCTGCGTCATTTTGGATTGAAGGGTTTAGAGGCTCTCCCTCCGATGCCGAAAGGAACCGTGGGCACGCTGCCCGGCATGGAGGGCGCGGAGGTGTCCGTCTCGACAGAGACTCGCTTGATTGTTCCGCCCCGGCCGTTGGAAGAGTCTACCGTCTATGAAGCGCCGGCCGTCGAACAGTAAGCCCCTCCTCCATCGGCTTCGTCAGCACATCGACGCGGTGGATGCCCGTCTGCTTCACCTCTTGACGCAGCGAGCGGCTCTGGCGCTTCACGTCAGACGCATCAAAAAGCGCGAAGGATGGAAATTGTTGGATCCCGTTCGGGAGCAAGCGATCCTGCGGCGGATGATCACAGCGAACTCGGGTCCCTTGACGCCTCAGGCCGTCCGCGCGATTTATCGCACGATCCTCACCCAAATGCGCCGTCTTGAACAACGCGCCTCATGAACACCATTGCGTATCTTGGACCTGAACACACCAACACGCATCTGGCTGCGTTGAGGCGATTCGGCCGCCGCGCGCGCTACGTCCACGCGCCGACGATTGACGACGTCTTCCGGCTCGTCGAACGAGAACAGGCGGACTATGGGGTGGCGCCAATTGAAAATTCACTGGAAGGAGCGGTGACACACACACTCGATCGTTTCATTGACTTCAGACGTTCACCGGTCACCATCCACGGTGAGATCGAGCAGCCGATTGCTCATTGGTTGATTACGGCCGGGCGGTCCATGTCAGTGCGCGTGGTCTACTCGCACCCGCAAGCCCTGGCCCAATGCCGCGCCTGGTTGGATGCGCACCTGCCGCGCGCCAAGCGCGTGGAGACCAGTTCGACCGCCGACGCGGTCAAGCGGCTTCGGGCGGGCGGGAACGATGGTGCGGCGATTGCCAGGCGCGAGTTGGCGAAGACACCGCTGCGCGCGACGCCGATTCCGTTGTCGTCAGACAATAAAACACGCTTCTTGGTGCTCGGTCTTGCGCATCCTCAGCCGGGTCGGAACAACAAGACGTCCATCTTGTTCGCACTGAAAGACCGACCTGGCGCGCTCTACGATGCCCTCACGCCGTTCAAGCGTGAGCAGATCAACCTCACCAAGATTGAATCGAGGCCGTCCAAGAAGAAAGCGTGGGAGTATTATTTCTTTATTGATATCACGGGTCACACCTCTGAACTGAGAGTCGAGCGGGCGTTAAAATCTCTGGAGAAGTCCACGTTGTTACTGAAGGTACTCGGCTCCTATCCCGTTACCAGATGACCACCATTGACTCGCGGGCGCGGGCGGCGATCCGCGGCCTGACAACCTATCAACCCGGCACACCGATCGATGAGGTGAAGCGCACACTCAAACTCTCCACGAGTGGTGAGCGGAGTCGAACCACGGTCATCAAGCTGGCTTCCAACGAGAACGCTCTCGGCCCATCGCCGAAAGCGGTAGTGGCGCTCCGCAAGGCCACCTCGAATCTCCACCGCTATCCCGATGCGACATGCGGCGTCTTGCGGGAGAAGCTGGCGAAGCACCTGAACGTCGAAACCTCCTCACTCCTTGACGGCAACGGCTCGGATGAGCTGATCGTCCTGGCCTTGCGCGCCTTTGTGGACCCAGGGGATGAGGTGGTCGTCGCTCAGCCGACGTTCTTGATCTATGAGTTGCAAGCCAACGCTTGCGGCGCGCGGGTGCGGACGGTTCCGTTGCGCAATCTGCGCTATGATCTGTCAGCCATGAAAGCGGCCCTCAGCCCGAAGACGAAACTCGTCTTCATCGCCAATCCCGACAATCCCACCGGGACGTACGTCACGGCGAAAGAATTGGAGGCGTTCCTGCGCGGGCTGCCGAGCCAAGTCCTCATCGTGATGGATGAGGCGTACTATGAGTTTGTCGAAGCCGACGACTATCCCCAGACGTTGCGGTATCTCCACAACGCGGCGACCTGCCCCGCCAGCGGCGGGGTGATCATCACGCGCAGCTTCTCGAAGGCGTACGGCTTGGCAGGATTGCGGGTCGGCTATGGGGTCGCCTCGCCGGCGGTCATCCGCGCCATGGACGCGGTGCGTGAGCCGTTTAACGTCAACAGTTTGGCGCAGGTCGCGGCTTCCGCGGCGCTCGATGATCGGACCTTTCTTGAACACACACGTCGCCTCGTCCGGGAGGGGCGGACGTTTTTGACGACGGAGCTGACGAAGCTGGGCATACGGCTGATCCCCAGCGTGACGAATTTTCTCCTGATCGAACTTGGCCCCGACGCCGCGGAGGTGGCAAAGCAGTTGTTGGCTCACGGCGTGATTGTTCGAGAAATGAGCGCGTGGAAGCTCGACGGCTTCCTGCGGGTGACGATCGGCACCATGCGTGAGAACCGCCGCTTCATCCATACCCTGAAAAGCGTGATTAAGGGATTGGGTGATTAAGTGATTAAGAGGAGGAGGTTGCAATGATCATTGTGATGAAGCCGAAGGCCACCAAGCAGCAGATTGATCACGTCGTGGAAAAGATCAAGGCCTTAGGTCTCAAGCCGATGGTCTCCAAAGGAACCGAACGCACGATCATCGGCGTCATCGGCTCCGAGGATGCGGTGCGGGTGCAGCCTCTCGAAATCTTCGCGGGTGTGGAGCAGGTGATCCCGGTCCTCAAACCGTTCAAGCTCGTCTCCCGAGAATTCAGGCCGCAGGACAGCGTCGTGGACGTGCATGGCGTCAAGATCGGCGGCCGGCAACTCGTGATGATGGCCGGCCCCTGTTCGGTCGAGAACCGCGCGATGCTCATGGCCTCGGCCAAAGCGGCTGAGCGAGCTGGCGCGCAGGTCTTGCGGGGCGGGGCGTTCAAGCCACGGACCTCGCCCTACTCGTTCCAGGGATTGGGGGAAGAGGGCCTGCGGTATCTCAGGGAAGCGGCTGATGAGCATGGGTTGAAGGTGGTTACTGAAGTGATGGACGTGCGGGATGTGCCCGTCGTCAGCAAGTATGCCGACATCGTGCAGATCGGGGCGCGCAATATGCAGAATTTCAACCTCCTGACCGAAGTCGGTCAAGCCCACAAGCCGGTCCTCTTGAAGCGAGGGCTCTCGGCCACCATCACCGAATTCTTGCTGGCGGCGGAGTACATCCTCAGCCAGGGCAACTTCAACGT
>JACQRA010000121.1 GCA_016206725.1 Candidatus Omnitrophota bacterium | reverse complement strand
GTCGTCGTGGATAACTCCAGCGCATTTCGGATGGCTTCGGACGTGCCACTGGTGATCCCTGAGGTCAACCCCGAGGCCGTCAAGCGACATCGGGGCATCATCGCGAATCCGAACTGCTCAACCATCATCATGCTGGTGGCCCTGAAACCGTTGCATGATGCCGCGAGGCTGACGCGCATCATCGTCTCGACGTACCAATCGGTTTCCGGCGCTGGTGCCCGGGCGATGGCGCAGCTCTATGAAGAAACCAAACGGGCGCTGCGCCAGTTTACAGTGAGCAGTTCACAGTTTACCGTCAAACCACAACTGTCCACTGTACACCGTAAACTGTACACTGCGCTTCCGGCGCAGATTGCGTTTAACGTGATTCCGCAGATTGATGTCTTCCTGGAGAATCGCTATACCAAGGAAGAGATGAAGATGGTCAACGAGACGAGAAAAATTCTTGGAGAGCCGGCCCTGCCGGTTTCGGCGACGTGCGTGCGGGTGCCGGTCTTCGTCGCCCATTCTGAGGCGGTGTGGATCGAGACCCAACGCCCCCTCTCACCGGATCAGGCGCGCGCCCTGCTCGCCAGGGCCCCAGGCGTGCGCCTGGTGGACGATCCGGCTCGCCAGCAGTATCCGCTGCCCGTTGATGCGGCGGCACGGGATGAGGTGTTGGTCGGCCGCATCAGAAAAGACGAGAGCATCGAGCGCGGCCTTGCCCTGTGGGTGAGCGGCGACAATCTGCGCAAGGGCGCGGCCACCAACGCCCTCCAAATCGCCGAACTGGTCACTAGAAGGTGATTGAGTAATTAAGTGATTAGGTGATTGAGTAGATTGGGGACACAAACAAATTGACTTCAGAAGTGAAATTTGTTTGTGTCCCCTTTTTACGATGCGGACTCTGAAACTGACGATTGCGTACGATGGGACGCGATACGCGGGTTGGCAGGTTCAGCCAGGCTCCAAACCGACGATCCAGGGCGTGCTCCAGGACGCATTGCGGCGCATCCTCGGCGAGCGGGTCAGCGTTCTCGGGAGCGGCCGCACCGATGCCGGCGTGCACGCCGTGGGCCAAGTCGCGCATCTTCGAACCCGCGCCTCGATGGCTCCCGAGCGGCTGTTCCTCGCGCTTAACCACCTGTTGCCTCCAGACATCGCTGTGCGCGACGTCCGCGAAGCGCCCGAGCAGTTCCACGCGCAGTTCGACGCCGTGTCGAAACGCTACCGGTATCGCCTCGTCAACGGCCCCATCGTGCTGCCCTTCGAGCGTCCCTACGTGCAGCAAATCCGCGCGCCGCTCAACGCGCGCCTGATGCAGCGGGAGGCCGCCGTGCTGCGCGGCCGGCACGACATGGCGCCGTTCCAGCGGACCGGCCGGCCGGTGCGCGACACCCGCCGGACGATCTCGGACATCTCAGTCAGGAGACAGGCCTGCCTGCCTAGCGACATTCGGGGTGGGCAGGGAAGCCTTATCACGATTGAGATCGAGGCGGACGGCTTCCTCTATATGATGGTGCGGATCATCGTGGGAACACTCATCAACATCGGCCGCGGCTACCGGCCGCCGGGAACGATCGCGCGCATCCTGCGCACCCGCGACAAGCGCCTCGTCGGCCCCACCGCCCCCGCTAGAGGGCTCATGCTTCTGCAAGTACGCTATTGAGCAAGGATGTTGACGCTGTGACGGTTCTCGCCTATAATGATGGTTTCCCATGAAAACGACGCTACCTGAAGTGAACAAGATTCAACGGGACTGGCGGCTGGTGGATGCCGAGGGGCAGGTGCTCGGGCGGTTAGCCAGCCGCATCGCGGTCCTGCTGCGGGGCAAACATAAGCCAACCTATACGCCGCATCTGGACGTCGGAGACTTTGTCGTCGTAGTCAACGCCGAAAAGGTCAAGGTCACGGGGAAGAAGCTGGAGCAAAAAACGTATCAGACCTACTCCGGCTATCCCAGCGGATTGAAGAAATCCACGCTGCAGGACGTGCTTCGCCGCCAGCCAGATCACGTGATCCGGCAGGCGGTGAAAGGGATGATTCCGGATGGTCCTCTGGGTCGCCGGTTGCTGACGAAGTTGAAGGTGTATGCCGGAGCGAGCCATCCTCATCAGGCGCAGATCAATGGTTGAGACGACCCTAGAGACAGCGGCGGCTTCAGCTCCTCCTGCGAACGGCCAGTCAACGTCCTTGGCGACCGGCCGTCGCAAGGAGTCCATTGCTCGCGTGCGGATGAATGCCGGCGCCGGCGCGATTGTCGTCAATCGCCGGCCCTATGAGCAGTATTTCACGCGTGAAACGCTTCGACTCTTCGTTCGGCAGCCCCTCGTGCTGACGCATCAGCTCGGCAAGGTGGACGTGCGCGTCAATGTTGAAGGGGGCGGGCTGACCGGACAGGCGGGAGCGATTCGTTTGGGAATCGCCCGCGCGCTCCTGCAGCAGGATCCGTCGCTGCGCTCCGTCCTGCGAGGCGCCGGATTGCTCACGCGTGATCCGCGCATGAAAGAGCGCAAGAAGTACGGTCAGAAGGGGGCTCGCAAGCGGTTCCAGTGGACGAAGCGCTAACGCGTTTGTTATGATGAACATTCTTCCTCACAGATGCCACCAATTCGCGTTGCGATTGCCGGGGCAACCGGTTACGCCGGCGAAGAGCTCATCCGGTTGCTCCTCAACCATCAGCATGTCCGGCTTACCTATTTGGCGGCTTCCGCCAAATGGGAACGCTCCACGTCTGTCTCCGAAGTCTTTCCTCGTTTCGCCGGTCGCCTAGACCTTCCGATTGAATCCCTCGATCCAGCTCGACTGGCCGCATCAGCCGACGCCGTCTTTCTCGCGCTGCCTCACGGCGAGTCCATGCGCTTGGTGCCCTCACTCCTCAAGGCCGGCAAACGCGTCATTGATCTCGCCGGTGATTTCCGCCTGCGTGACCCCTCGCTCTATCCGCAGTGGTACGCTTTTGATCATGCGGCGGCTGAGTGGCTGAGCCGTCCTGAGGTCGTCTACGGGCTGAGCGAGTTCCATCGCGAGGAGATTCAGCGGGCGAAGTTGATCGCCAACCCCGGTTGCTATGCGACCAGCGTGTTGCTCGCGTGCCTGCCGCTCTTTGCGGCGAAGCTGGTCGAAGGTGATCAGATCCTGGTGGATGCCAAGTCGGGCTTCAGCGGCGCCGGTCGGAAACCGGAGCTGGCCGCCGACATGGCCGAGAATCTGCGCCCCTACAAGGTCAACCATCACCAGCACATGCCGGAGATCACGCAGGAAATCCACCAGATGACCGGCCGCACCTCGCGCATGGCCTTTGTGCCGCAAGCGCTCTCGATCGAGCGAGGGCTCATCAGCACGCTCTTCATCAAGACGCGCGCTCCGTTGGAGGCCGTGGCTGAGGCCTATCGCGTCTGCTATACCCCAGAGGGTGCGCCGTTCGTCACGGTGCGCGTCGGATCGTTTCCCCAGTTGCGGGATGTCGTCGAAACCAACGACTGCCAGATCGGCCTGTCGTACGACGCCGCCATGGAGCTGCTCATCGTGATGAGCGCCTTGGATAATTTGACAAAAGGCGCCGCCGGACAGGCGATTCAAAACTTCAATCTCATGCACGGGTTTCCCGAAACGACGGCCTTGCGATGAAGTGGGTCCTCGGCGGCGTGACGGCGGCGCAAGGGTTTCGGGCGTCGGGCTTGAGCGCGGGGATCAAGCGCAACCGCAAGCCGGACGTGGCACTCGTCGTCTCTGACCATCCGGCAACGGCCGTGGGCGTCTTCACGCGCAATCGCGTGCAAGCGGCTCCGGTGCTCATCAGCAAGGAGCGTCTTCGTCGCGGCAAGGCCCGCGCCGTACTCATCAACAGCGGTTGCGCCAATTGCCTGACCGGGCCGTCGGGCCTGACTGATGCGTTGAGCATCGGGTGCGCCGTCGCCCAAGAGATGGGTGTTGAGGATGAGATGGTGTTGCTGGCCTCGACGGGATTGATCGGACGGCGATTGCCGGTCAAGCGGATGATGCGGGTGATCCCCTCCCTGGTCCATCGCCTGAATCGCCGGCACCATGAGGCCGCCGCCCATGCGATCCTCACCACAGACTTGTACGCGAAAGAAGCGGCCGTCGAGACTCGGATCAATGGACGCCTGTGTCGAGTGGGCGGCATGGCGAAAGGGGCGGGGATGATCTCGCCTTCGATGGCCACCATGCTGGCGGTGCTGACCACCGATGTGGCGATCGATCGACGGCTGCTCAACGAATTATTGCAAGAGGCCGCCGAGCGTTCCTTTAATCGGATCAGCGTGGATGGCGATATGAGCACGAACGACACGGTGTTCCTGTTGGCGAGCGGACGATCCGGCCTTGAGGTTCGACGAGGCACCAAGGCACAGCGCCAGTTCGCCGGGATGCTCGCCGCGGTCACCCAGCGCCTCGCAAAGCTCCTCGTGAAAGATGGCGAGGGGGCGACACGCCTGATGACCGTTGAGGTGCGGGGGGCTCGCACCGACGCGCAAGCGCACGCCTGCGCTCGTCACGTGGCCGATTCGCCGCTCGTGAAGACGATGCTCGCCGGCGGCGATCCGAACGTGGGGCGCATCGCCGCGGCGATTGGAGCCTCCGCGGCGCGGTTTGATCCACGAACGCTCGACATCTGGATCAGCGGTGAGCGGGTGGTCAGCCGTGGGATGGCGCTGCGAGTGGGCAAACCGGCGACGCGCGCGCTCCTGCGTCGGCCGGAAGTGCCGATCCGCATTGACCTCCGTACGGGCCGGTCGCGCGCGACGATGATCGGCTGCGACTTGACCGAAGAGTATGTCCGCATCAACGCCGGCTACGCCACATGAAAGTGGGGACACAAACAATTTGCCAAATTTTGAGCCGTTGGTTTGTGTCCCCGATTTTTGCGTGATATGAAAGAGTCTATTCGGAAAGCCGACATCTTGATTGAAGCCTTACCGTACCTCCAGAAGTTCCGGGGCACGGTGATGGTGGCGAAGTACGGGGGCAGCGCCATCGACAATCCATCGGCCATGCGCGGCATCTTGCAGGATTTGGTCTTTCTCAGCCAGGTGGGCATTCACGCCGTGTTGGTTCACGGGGGCGGTCCGGCGATCAACCGGAAGCTCTCCGCGCGTGGAGCGAAAAGCCGGTTTGTGGATGGGCTTCGCGTGACGGATGCCTCAACCATCCGTCTCGTCAATCGGGCCTTGGAGGAGGTGAACCGTCACCTCGTCCGTCAAATCGACAGCCTCGGAGGCCACGCGGTGGGGATCACGCCTCGACAGAAGGCGATCGTGGCCGAGCCCCATCCACGCTCGTCCGAGCTCGGCTCTGTTGGGACGGTGGCGTGGGTCCAGAACCGCTTGATTCGACGGTTGATGGCGCGGCAGACGATTCCAGTGATCTCGCCGGTGGGGATCGGCCACGGCAGACTGTACAACATCAATGCGGATGACGTGGCCAGCGCCGTCGCCGCATCGCTGCGGGCCGAAAAACTCGTGTTGCTGACCAACGTGCGGGGGATTTTCAACGGGACATCGCTCATCCCAACGCTCTCGGTCAAGGACGCCAAGCGGTTGGTCGAGCGGCGCATCATTCAAGAGGGGATGATCCCCAAGGTCAAGGCGTGCGTCCAGGCGCTGTGGCGCGGCGTGAAGAAGACGCACGTCATCGATGCGGCGATTCCCCACGCGCTGCTGCTGGAAATTTTCACCAAGAAAGGGATCGGCACTGAAATCGTGAAATGACGACGCAAGACGTGATCAGCCAATACGAACGGTACGTCATGGACACCTACGTGCGGCAGCCGCTTGTCCTTGTCAAGGGCAAGGGCAGCCGCGTGTGGGACCTCGAGGGTCATGAATACCTTGATCTGTTTCCCGGCTGGGGGGTCAGTGGAGTCGGACACTGCCATCCCTGGGTCATGAAAGCCCTGCGTGGTCAGTCCACGAAGCTGCTCCATGTGCCCAACAACTTCTATCATCCGCTTCAGGTCAAGCTGGCGAAGGCGTTGGTGGAGCGGTCGTTTGACGGGACGGTGTTTTTCGCGAACAGCGGGGCTGAGATGGTCGAGTCGGCCATTAAGCTAGTCCGTCGCTGGGGCCACACATCACCACGCGGGGGCGGGCGGTACGAAATCCTCGTCATGGAGCGCTCCTTCCATGGCCGCACGACCGGCGCGATGAGTGCGACCGGTCAGCCGCACTATCAACAAGGATTTGAGCCGCTGCTGCCGGGGTTCATCTGCGTCCCGTTCAACGATCTCAAGGCGGTTGAGCGCGCAATCACGCCCAAGACGGTTGCCATCATGGTCGAGCCGATTCAAGGCGAGGGCGGGGTGCGTCTTGCAAGCGCCGAGTTTCTGCAGGGCATTCGACGGTTGGCTGATGGGCATCGCCTGCTCGTCATCTATGACGAGATTCAGACCGGTTTCGGCCGGACCGGCTCGCTGTTCGCGTATCAACAGACCGGCATCGCTCCGGATGTGATGCTGCTCGCCAAAACGCTGGCCGGCGGATTTCCCATGGGTGCGATGATCGCCTCACGGGCCATCTGCGATGTGTTGACGCCCGGGACGCATGCCTCGACCTTCGGGGGCAGTCCGTTGGCATGTGCCTGCGCCTTGGCGGTGCTGGAAGTGATCAAGAAGCAAGCGCTCTTGGAGCGCGTGAACTCACTCGGCCGCGTCGCCATGGAACGGTTGAAAGCCCTTGCGTCGCGATGTACGATCATCCGAGAGGTTCGCGGACAAGGACTCATGATCGGCATTGAGCTTGCGATTGACGCTCGCCCGCTCGTCGCCGCGTGTCGAACCAAACGTCTGTTGATCAATTGCACCCAACAAACCGTTCTGCGCCTGCTGCCGGCGATGACGATCACGAGGGCTCAGTTGGACCGCGGGCTGGATATTCTTGAGGACGTGTTAATGGAACACGCGAAGCTAGGGAGCAGGGAGCAGGGAGTAGGAAGCAGGAAATCATGAAAAGGGATTTTTTGACGTTGGCGTCGTGGAGCGCGACAGAACTACGTCGGCTGCTGGAGCTCGCGGGGCGGTGCAAGCGATCGCCGCGAGCCTACGCCTCAGCGTTGTCCGGAAAGACGTTGGCGCTTGTGTTCCAGAAACCTTCGGTGCGCACGCGCGTCTCATTTGAAGTGGCGATCCGCCAGGTCGGGGGCAGCGCCATTTATCTCGGGCCGGAGGACGTGTATCTTGGCAAACGGGAGCCGACCAAGGATGTCGCTAGGACGCTCGCCCGCTACGTGGATGCCATCGTGGCTCGAACCTTCAGCCATCAGGACGTCGAGGAATTCGCTCGGTACGCCTCCGTGCCGGTGATCAACGGCTTGTCGGATGCGCATCATCCGTGCCAGGCTTTGGCCGATTTGTTCACGGTGCAGGAACGCGTTGGACGCCTGAAGGGCGCGACCCTCGCGTACGTGGGAGATGGCAACAACGTGTTGCACTCATTGGCCGAAGGGGCGGGCCTCTTGGGTCTGGCGCTGCGAGTGGCGACACCTCCTCGGTATCGTCCCCAGGCGGCAATTTGGCGGCAAGCCGTCCAACATGCCGCGCGTTCAGGAGGCCGGTTGACGTGGTGCGAGAATCCACGCGAGGCCGTCAAAGGAGCCGATGTCATCTACACGGACGTGTGGACCAGCATGGGTTATGAGCGCGAGGGAGCGGTCCGACGCAAGGCGTTTCGCGCCTTTCAAGTCAACCAGGCACTGGTGAAGCAGGCGAATCGGGGTTGTGTCATCATGCACTGTCTGCCCGCCCATCGCGGCGAGGAGATTACCGACGACGTAGTGGAAGGACGACAGTCCATGGTGTTCGATCAGGCGGAGAATCGCTTGCACGCTCACAAAGCGCTGTTGCTGACGTTATTGAAGGGAGTATAAATGAGTCGTACGGTGGTGCTTGCGTATTCGGGCGGTCTTGATACGTCGGTCGCGGTGCGATGGCTGACCGACCGCGGGTATCGGGTGATTGCGTTCATGGCCGACGTCGGCGCCCCGACTTCGTCGGGGCTGCCTCGGTCGCAGGGCGTGGCACACGCGGTGCGACGGGCCAAAATTGCGGGGGCGGCGAAGGTGGTGGTGCGCGATCTGCGCGAGGAGTTCGCGCGCGACTACGTCATCCCGTCGCTTCAGGCTCAGGCAAGGTATGAGGGCGCTTATCCGCTGGCGACAGCCCTCTCGCGGCCCTTGATCGCGAAGCACCTGGTGGACGTCGCGCATCAGCAGCGCGCCGTCGCGGTGGCTCATGGCTGTACCGGCAAGGGCAACGATCAGGTGCGCTTCGAGGTCACGGTGCGCGCGCTGGATCCGCGCCTGGAGATTGTCGCACCGGTGCGCGAGTGGACGTTTCGGTCACGGGAAGAGGAGTTCGACTATGCCAAGCGGCACGGCATCCCGGTGGATCTCAAGCGCAAAAGCGCCTACAGCATTGATGAGAATTTGTGGGGCCTCAGCATCGAGTCGGGCCCGCTGGAAGATCCGTGGCAAGCCCCTCCGGGGGACAGTTTCCGGTGGATCAATCCGCCGGAGCAGGCGCCATCCCGTGGGACGGTGGCGACGGTCGGCTTCGAACGCGGGGCGCCGGTCAGTCTCAACGGCCGGCGCATGAACATCGTGGCGCTGATCGAAGCGGTCTGCCGACTCGGTTCGACGCATGGGATCGGGCGCGTGGACATGATCGAAAGCCGCCTGGTGGGCATCAAGTCGCGCGAAGTCTATGAAGCGCCGGCTGCGACCATCCTCCTGGAAGCGCACGCGGAGCTGGAACGCCTCGTGCTCGATCGAGAGCTGTTGCACATGAAGCAAGCGCTCGCCCTCAAGTACGCGGAGCTGGTGTACGATGGGTTATGGTTCACCCCGCTTAAAGCCGCGCTGGATGCCTTCGTCAAAGCAACCCAGCAACGGGTGAGCGGGACCGTTCGACTGAAATTGTTGAAAGGTCATGTGCAGGTGGTGGGCCGCCAATCGCCCTTCGGTCTCTACCGCAAGCATCTGGCGACCTATGGCAAGGACGATCAGTTTGATCAAAAAGCCGCGGAAGGCTTCATTAAACTGTGGGGCCTTCCTTATGAAGGGAGTCAGGGAGCAGGGAGCAGGGAGCAGGATTAACATGCGGAAGTTGTGGGGAGGACGATTTGTGAAACGGACGGATCCGCTCGTGGAGCGCTACACCTCGAGCATTGCGGTGGATCATCGCTTGGCGAAGTACGATGTGCTTGGCTCGATCGCCCATGCGACGATGCTGGGCCGCTGCCGCATCATTCCTCGACGGGAAGCCGGCCGTCTCGTCACCGGCTTGAAAGCGATCTTGCGAGCGATCGAGGAGGGGCGGTTTCGATGGGATCCCTCGGCTGAGGACATCCACACGCAGATTCAGGCTGAGTTGGCGAAGCGCGTCGGTTCAACAGCCGACCTCCTCCACACCGCTCGAAGCCGCAACGATCAAGTGGCGCTTGACCTGCGACTGTACTGCCGGGATGCCGTGGGACAGCTCCGTGACGGTGTGGCACAGGCGCAGCGCGCACTGGTGGAGTTGGCCGCTCGAGAGGATGACGTGATCATTCCAGGCTACACGCATCTCCAGCGGGCTCAGCCGATCCTGCTGGCCCATCATCTGCTCGCCTACGTGGAGATGTTGGAGCGGGATCAGGAGCGCCTCGCGGATGCGCTCAAGCGGATCAACGTCCTGCCGCTGGGAGCGGGGGCGTTGGCCGGCACCTCGCTTCCTATTAATAGGTTCAAGGTGGCAACACTATTGGGATTCGACCGGGTATCAGACAACAGCATTGATGCGGTGTCGGATCGGGATTTTGTGGCGGAGCTCTTAGCTGATCTCGCCTTGGTTGCTGTGCACTTGTCGCGCTTGGCCGAGGATGTGATCCTGTGGGCCACGGAAGAGTTCGGCATCCTGTCGCTCGACGATGCGGTGGCGACGGGCTCCAGCCTGATGCCGCAGAAAAAAAATCCCGATGCGCTCGAACTTATCCGCGGTCAGACGGGTCAGGCCTTCGGCGGGTTGGTCTCACTCTTGACGGTGCTCAAAGGGTTACCGTTGTCGTATAATCGAGATTTACAGTGGGATAAAGCCGCCCTGTTTGGGGTCGTGGATGGGGTGGGCGAGGCGCTGCGCGTGTGTGAGCGGCTGCTGCGGCACGTTCGCATTCGTCGAGCGCGCGCGCAACAGCTCTTGGCCGTGGATACGATCTGTGCGACTGACCTTGCGGAGCATCTCGTGCAGCGTGGCGTGGCGTTTCGTCAGGCCCATGAGATCGTCGGCCGATTGGTACGAGCGTGTGAGCGCGAGGGACGTCGGCTTCGGGACTTCTCGTTGGCCGAGCTGCGCCGCTATGACGCGCACTTCGATGAGTCAGCGCGGCGACGACTCGACCCGCGCCGCTCCGTCGAGCTCAAGCGCAGTTGGGGCAGCACCAACCCCCGCCTCGTCCGCCAAATGATTGCGCGCTGGAAGGCGCGTCTCAAGAAGTAATAGGGGTCACGTTTGAGGGGTGACCGGAGCCAGGGCTCCCATGCGCCCGGAGCGAACGACGCGCGATAGGCTGCGGCGGCGCGAGGACGC
>JACQRA010000127.1 GCA_016206725.1 Candidatus Omnitrophota bacterium | reverse complement strand
ATCATAGACCATCACCTGCGACGTCAGGCCTCGAATGGAGGGCGCTTCGATCTGAGCGGTCATCCCCATCGCGGTCGCGTTGATCAGCAGCTCGCACCCTCGCACATCCACCGCATCAAGTCCTCGCACCTCGACATGACAGCGAGGCCGAAGGCGCTTCAGCCACTCGGCAAGTCGCTGGGCTCGATCACGATGCCGGTTGGCGATGATCAGATGCGTACCGGGAGCACGGCTCAACACCCACGCCACCGCCCTCGCGCCCCCGCCGGATCCCAAGATCATGGCCGCGCTTCGTCGCCTCGTCCATCCCAGCTCCTGCAAGGCCTGTTCGAATCCAATCACGTCGGTGTTGTAGCCGATCGTCCGCCCTCGACGCACGACGATCGTGTTGACGGCGTCCAGTGCCCTCGCGTCCTCAGCCAACTCATCGAGCAACGGGACGATGGTCTCTTTATGCGGCACGGTGACATTCAGGCCGTTGATCCCGCATGTGACCAGTCCGCGCAACAGATCGCCGACGGTGGAGGGTGGGACCTCAAACGGCGCATAGACGGCATCCAGCCTCAACGCCTCGAAGGCGGTGTGGTGCATGAGCGGCGAGAGGCTGTGACTGACGGGATCGCCGAGGATGCCGTAGACCCGCGTCATGACTTCAATACGGGATGCGGAATTCGGAGTGCGGAGTGGGTTGGAAAATTCCACATTCCGCATTCCCCATTCTGCATTGGTGTTAGGGGTGGAGAGAGCGGCGCGCGCGTGAGGGGGTTTGCGCGAGCAAGCGATTCATCGCGTTCACGTAGGCTTTGGCCGACGCTTCGATGATGTCGGTGGAAGTCCCGCGTCCCATTACCTCGGTCTCTCGATAGCGCAACTTCACCATCGCCTCGCCCAACGCCTCTTTCCCTCGGGTGACGGAATGGACGCTGTAGGCCAGCAATTGGGGCGAGAGTCCTGTCATCCGGTTGATCGTCTTGTAGCACGCATCCACCGGCCCGTCTCCACAGGCCGAGTCTTGCAGGATTTTGCCCTCCTTCGCGCTCCGCGCTTCGGAGAGGCGGATGGTCGCCGTCGGCACGGTCTCGCTCCCGGAGGTGATGTGGACATAGACGAGCTTGTACACCTCCTGGGCTGCGGGCAGCTCGTCTTCCACAATGGCCGCCAGGTCCTCGTCAAAGATCTCCTTTTTCTTATCCGCCAACACTTTGAAGCGCGCGAAGGCGCGGTCCAACTCATCCTTCGGCAGGCGGAATCCGAGCGCCGAAAGCCGCCGGGCGAAGGCGTGCCGGCCTGAGAGCTTCCCCAGCACCAGCTTGCTCTCTCCGACACCCACGTCCTGCGGCCGCATGATCTCGTAGGTCTGGCGGTGCTTCAGGATGCCGTCTTGGTGGATGCCGGACTCGTGCGCGAAGGCGTTGCCGCCGACGATCGCCTTGTTCGGCTGCACCACGATGCCGGTGAGGCTGCTGACCAGCCTTGAGGTCTTGTAGATCTGCGTGGTGTCAATCCCCGTCGTCGCGCGGTAGAAGTCGGCGCGGATGCGCAGTGACATCACGATCTCTTCCAGCGAGGCGTTGCCGGCGCGCTCCCCAATGCCGTTGATCGTGCACTCCACCTGGCCGGCGCCATTCGCGATCGCCGCCAGCGAGTTCGGGACGGAGAGCCCCAGGTCGTTGTGGCAGTGCACACTGATGGTCGCCCGATGGATATTCGGCACCTCTTCCGTAATCCCCTTAATGAGCCGCCCGAACTCCTCCGGGATGGCGAAGCCCACGGTATCCGGGATGTTCACCGTCGTCGCGCCGGCTTTAATCACGGCCTCGATCACCTGATGGAGAAATGCCGGCTCGGTCCGTGAGGCATCTTCCGGGGAAAACTCGACGTCGTGGCTGTAGCGCTTCGCGTACTTGACCGCCCACACCGCCTGCCGCAAGATTTCCTCACGCGCCTTGCGTAACTTGTACTTGCGATGGATCGGCGAGGTGGCCAGAAACACGTGGATGCGCCGGCGCTTCGCAGACTTGAGCGACGCGGCGGCCGCCTCGATATCGGCCGCAAGCGACCTGGCGAGTGCTGCAATCACCGGCCCCTTCACGGCTTGCGCGATCAGCTTCACCGCTTGCGCATCCCCGGGTGAGGCGATGGGAAAGCCGCCTTCAATGACGTCCACGCCGAGCCGCGCCAGTTGTCTGGCGATCTCCACTTTCTCCGCCGGCGTGAGGCTCGCGCCGGGACACTGCTCCCCGTCCCTCAACGTCGTATCGAAGATCGTAATTCTGCGTGCCATGTTCGTATTTCGTATATCGTATCTCGTATTTCGTCGTGCGAAATACGCTTCACGAGATACGATTCACGTCTTTACTCCTCCACTCCGCCTTCTTCAATGTACGGCTCAATCAAATCCAGCAATCGCTCCAGCGTGTCCATGAGCGCTGCGTCCCCGCTGTCCAACAACGCCTGTCGCACCTCGGCCAGATCCACGCGCTTGTGGATGATGGCATCCGACATGGTGTTGGCCAACTCGCCCCGCTGATCCGTCGGTGCCTCGTGGTACCGGCGCAGCGTCTCAATAAACTCGCTCGGCTCCTGGACATTTCCCTCAAACATCTTTCTGACTTCTGACTTCTGACTTCTGGTTATTAATCCACGGCATCATCGCGCGCAGCGCAGCACCCGTCTGCTCGATGGGATGCTGATCATCCTGCTGCATTAGCCGCGTGAAGTTCGGCCGCCCCGCCTCATGCTCCGCGATCCATTCCTTGGCAAACTGCCCTGACTGAATCTCGCGCAAGAGCTGACGCATGTTCTCTTTCACGCGCGCATCAATCACCCGCGGGCCGCACTTCACATCGCCCCACTTGGCCGTGTCGGACACACGTTTGCGCATCCCCTGGATGCCGCCGGCCCAGATCATGTCGGTGATCAACTTGAGTTCGTGTAAGACTTCGAAATAGGCCAATTCAGGTTGATAGCCTGCTTCTACCAACGTTTCAAATCCGGCTTTGATGAGCGCCGACGCCCCACCGCACAACACCGCCTGCTCGCCGAAATTATCGGTCTCGGTCTCTTCCTTGAACGTCGTCTCCAGCACGCCGGCGCGCGTCGAGCCAATCCCCTTGGCCCAGGCCAGTGCGATCT
>JACQRA010000138.1 GCA_016206725.1 Candidatus Omnitrophota bacterium | reverse complement strand
GATTGGGATGGGTGGCGGTGGGTGATGACAACTACGGCGAGGGCTCAAGCCGCGAGCACGCCGCCATGTCGCCCCGCCACCTGAAGTGCAAGGCGGTGATCGCCAAAAGTTTCGCCCGGCTCCATGAAACGAATCTGAAGAAACAGGGCATCCTGCCGCTGATCTTCGCGCGCGCGGCTGACTACGACGCCATCGGCTCATCGGATCGAATCAGTGTGACAGGTTTGAACGCCTTGGCGCCTGGCAAGCCGGTTGTGGCGATCGTCCATCGCGCGGATGGTTCGAAGACGACAATTCAGTTGGCACATTCGCTGACCGACGAGCAGATCCGCTGGTTCAGGGCCGGATCGGCGCTGAACCTCATCCGACGGCAGCAGGCGGGGTCAGACACCTAGATGGGGAAAAGGTTGGTGTCTGACCCCATGGGGCGCCGTTCCGACGAGCGGCTGGCTTGGGCTGAGGCGAAGTTGCGCGAGGCCTCCCGCATCGCCCTGCGCTATTTCCGCACGCGCCTGCGTGTTGAGCGCAAGTCCGATCAGTCGCCGGTCACCATCGCGGATCGCACGATCGAACAGTTTCTGCGCCGAGAGCTGGCGCGCGCCTTTCCCGGCGAGGTGGTGGTCGGGGAAGAGTTCCATTCACCTGCGCAGCGCGGGACGACCTACTGGACGGTCGATCCGATCGACGGCACGCGCGCCTTCTCGCGCGGGCTGCCGACATGGGGCATACTGATCGGGCGCGTCGAACGGGGCAAGCCCGTCCTCGGCGCCTGCCGGTTTCCGGCGTTGAAGACGTTCATCGGCGTCGGGCTTCGAACGCCCCCCTATGAGCGTCAGGGCGGCCGTCGCGTGTTATTGCCTCGCGCTCCAAAGCCGCCGGCGCTGCGTGATGCCGCGATCTTCCACGGCGGCTCAAAATGGTGGATGCCCACGCCGTATTGGCCGGGTTTCAGCGGCTCGTCAAAGCCTGTTTTCTTGAGCGGGCCTATGGCGACTGCGCCGGCCATCTCTGGTTGATCCGCGGCTATGTCGATGCGGTGATCGAGTACGGCGTCAAGGTGTGGGACATCGCGCCGATGGCCGCCTTCGCCCGCGCGACGGGCCGCGTGATGTGTGACTTCTCGGGCCGCCCCTCGTTCAGCGGTCCGCAGATGATTCTCGCCCATCCCTCCCTTGCGAAGCAGATCGTCCAGATCCTGCATGGCTGAGACCGTCTTTCCGCAGGGATTCCTCTGGGGTTCGGCCACTTCCTCGCATCAGGTCGAAGGGAACAACACGAACAACGACTGGTGGGCGTGGGAACACGCCGGTCGAGTGAAAGAGCCCTCAGGTCTTGCGTGCGATCAGTATCGGCGGTTTCGTGAAGACTTCGACCTCGCGAAATCGCTCCATCATAACGCCCACCGCTTCTCCATCGAGTGGAGCCGCATCGAACCCAGGGAAGGGGAGTTTGATGAGGTCGCCATCGCCCACTATCGCGAGGTGATCGCGGCGCTTCGCGAGCGGGGATTGGAACCGCTCGTCACCCTCCATCACTACACCAATCCGCTGTGGCTTTCGAATCAGGGTGGCTGGACGAATCCAAAGGTCGTCGAGGCGTTTGCCCGCTTCACGCAACGGGTCGTGGAGGCGCTGGGGGATCAGGTGCAGTATTGGTTGACGATCAATGAGCCGATGGTCTATGCGGTCATGCACTATCTGGATGGGGTGGGACCGCCGGGGGAGCGCAACAACGTCCGGCTGTTTGTCCGCGTCGTGGAGCATCTGCTTCGCGCGCACGCCCTCAGTTCGCAAGTCATCCACCACGTCGCCAAGGCCCGCGGGTGGGATGTTCGGGTGAGCCTGGCCAATCACGCCCAGCCGTTTCCGCCGTGCCGTCCCTGGTGGCCGATCGACCGCGTGGCCGCCGGATTCGCCGAGCACGTCTACAATCAGCGGTTTCTGAAGGCGTTGGTCGAGGGCGAGTGGAAGTTTCCAGGGTTTCCTCGCGTGCGCATCCCGGAGGCTCGCGGATCGCTGGACTTCATCGGCATGAACTATTATGGGCGCGTCTTCCTGCGATCCTCGCTCTTCGGTTCTCCGTGGTGGGGCAGTCGCTGCAGCACGCGCCATCACAAGAACGTGACCGAGCGGAATTTTCTGGAGTGGGATGTCTATCCGTCCGGCATCCGGCAGATCCTGCGATGGTCGGTGCCGTATCGCCTGCCGGTGCTGATTACCGAAAACGGCATCTGCACGACCGACGACGCCCAGCGCACGCGGTTTATCCTCAATCACCTGCGCTGGGTGGGGCGGGCGATTCAGGAGGGCGCGCCGGTCATGGGCTATCTCTATTGGTCGCTGCTTGATAATTTTGAATGGTCATATGGCTACACGCCGCGCTTCGGCTTGATTGAGGTGGACTACTCCACCCAGGCGCGTCGGGTGCGTGAGAGTGGGCGCCGATTCGCTGAGGTATGCCGCACGAACCGCCTGCCTGAACAGACGTGATGAAGTGATTGAGTGATGAAGTGATTGAGTGCTATGATGCAGCCCATGTGGCTTGCAGTCATTCTTCTCCTTGGTCTGTCGGGGTGTGCGAGCCCCTCCGCAGTTCAGCAACCGTCCCAGTCCTCAGTCATTAGAAACTTCCAATACGTCGCGCCCGGCATTTGCCGTGGCGCGCAACCCGACGAAGAGGGTCTGCGGGCGCTGAAAGCGATGGGCATCAAAACCATCGTGTCGCTGCGGGTGCCTCCTCGGCTGATCGCCCAAGAAGCCAAGCAAGCTGAGGCACTGGGTCTTGACTTCGTTAGTCTTCCCCTCTCGAACTACGATGAGCCGTCGGATACCGAGGTCAAAACGTTCCTGGCCGTCGTGACTGATCCTCGGCGTCAGCCCGTGTTCGTGCATTGTCGGCAGGGGCAGTTGCGCACCGGCGCCCTGATGGCCAGTTACCGCGTGCTCGAAGAGGGATGGAGCGCCGAGCAAGCCTATACGGAAGCGAAGGCGTTGGGATTTGACGATCAATATCCGTGGTACCGCCCCCTGAAGCGATTCATCAAGGATTTAGATCGCGTCCAAGTCGCCTCAGAACCCTCTCCTCAATAAGTTGTCACCTCGCGCGCTCGTCTTAGGGGCCACCGGACATATCGGCGCGCATGTCGTGCGGGCGTTGCTGGCGGACGGCCACCCGGTGCGCGCGGCCTATCACAATCCCCGGTTCCTCTCCGTGCTTGAAGGACTACCGATTGAGCGCGTGCAGGTGGATCTGGAGCGCGACGAGGAGCTGTCTCGTGCGCTGGAAGGATACGAATGGGTGTTCGACGCAGCCGGTTACTATCCACGCATTCAGGAACGACGGGCTCACGCCATCGAGCGCGGCATCGCCTCGGTCAATCGGCTGATGCGATCGCTGCTCCACACTCGGCCCTCGCGCGTCGTCTTCACGAGCAGTGCCGCGACGATCCGCCAAGTGCCTGGACGACTCGCGAATGAAACGGATGCGGAGCCCTGGTCGCCCCGCCATGGCGGGGCGACACTTCCTCGCCAGCGAGGATGGTTCCGGCTCGGTCGGCCGCAGGATCAGTGGCGTCCGCTCTATGCGACGGTCAAGATCGCCATGGAGCATGAAGCGCTTCGGTTCGTCAGCGAGGGACTGCCGATTGTGGTTGTGAATCCCAGCCTCTGCGTCGGAGAATACGACGCCCATCGTTTTTCCGGCCGCGCCGTGCTGGCCTTCGCCAAGTATCGCCTGCCGTGCTATCTCGACTATGTCTTCAATGCGGTCTACACCGGCGATGTGGGCGTCGGACATGTGCGCGCCGCCGAACAGGGACGCATCGGCGAGCGCTATCTGCTAAGCTGCCAGCAGGTGCGGGTGCGCGACTTCGCGCGACTCGTCGCGACGATCGCCGGCGTTTCGCCGCCGCGTTGGGAGAGTCCTCGGTTGGTTGCGCACGTCCTGGCGTGGGGCAGCGAGTTGGTGGCGGGGATGACGCGGCGTGAGCCGTGGCTGCCTCGGCAAGTGGTGCATCTGAGCCGCACCGGCCAACGGTTGGACAACGCAAAGGCGCTCCGCGAGCTGCATCTTCCCCAGACGCCGATTGACGAAGCCATTCGACGGGCCATCGGATGGTTTCGCCAAGAGGGCATCCTCGCGATATAATGGAAGCCATCCATCCTCTCAATGCTTGAGTCACTCTTTCAGAGTCACGCCATCTGGGTCTGGTTTCTGGCGGCGTTCCTCTCGGGCCTCGCCTTGAATCTCACACCCTGTGTCTATCCGATGGTGCCGGTGACCGTCGCCTTCTTCAGCGGCCAAGGTCAGGGACGCACCGGCTATGTCGTGTGGTTGGGCATCGCCTACGTCGCCGGCATCTCGCTCATGTACGCGCTGCTCGGTACGCTCGCCGCGCAGACGGGCGCGTTGTTCGGCTCGTGGTTGCAGCATCCCGCGGTGCTCATGCTGGTGGCAGCACTCATCATCGCGCTGGCCTTGAGCATGTTTGGATTGTATGAGTTACAGCCGCCCCGATGGCTTGCCCAGCGATTTGGACGGGCCACCGTAGGTCCCCTGGGGGCGTTGGTCATGGGACTAACCGTGGGTCTCATCGCCGCGCCCTGCATCGGGCCGTTTCTGTTATCCTTGCTGTTGGTCGTCAGTCAAGTCGGCAATCCCGTCCTGGGATTTGGCCTGCTCTTGACGACGGGGATTGGGATGGGTGTGCCCTATATTATCCTCGGCGTGATGGCGCATCGTGTGACGCAACTGCCCAAAGCCGGCAAGTGGCTGGTGTGGAGCAAGCGGGCGCTGGGTGTCGTCCTCATCGCCTTCAGCGTCTATCTGCTCGGGATCGCTGCGCGTCAGCGCAGCGCGACCGCCGGAAGAACCGCCGCCTCTGCGGTCGCCTGGCAGCCCTACAGCTACGCAAGGTTGCAGCAAGCCCGGCAGAGCGGACAACCGGTGCTCGTGGATATCTATGCGGACTGGTGTCTGCCGTGTGTGGAGATGGATCATGTGACGTTTCGACACCCTGACGTCGCGCAGCGGCTCTCGTCGGTGGTCACCCTTCGGGTTGATGCGACGGGGAGCATCTCGCGGGAAGCGGAACAACTGTTCGAAGACTACAACGTCTATGGGGTGCCCACACTTCTCCTCTTCGACGCGCAGGGCAGAGAACGGCCGGACTTGCGCATTCAGGGGTTCCTGCCGCCGAAGCGGTTCCTCGAACGGCTCGACCAACTCAACGACAATGCGGAGTTCGGAATGCGGAATTCGGAATGAAAACGACATGAGTATCCATCCGCATCAGCGACCAGGAGACGGGGGGCTGCGTCAACTGGCGCTGGCCATGATGATCACCGCGCTCATCATGGTTATCGAAATCATTGCAGGCCTCATCAGCGGAAGCTTGGCGTTGTTGGCTGACGCGGGTCACATGGTCACCGACACGCTGGCGTTGGGATTGAGTTTGTTTGCCGCGTGGATGGCGGCACGACCCGCGACGCCGGAGAAAACCTACGGCTATTACCGCACCGAAATCCTCGCGGCACTCATCAACGGAATAGCCCTCTGTCTGCTGGTGGTGTGGATCGCTCTGCGCGCGCTCCAACGCCTCCAGCAACCGCCGGAGGTCTTGACCGGCCCGATGTTGGCGGCTGCCTGTTTGGGCTTGGCGGCCAATCTCATCAGCGGTCGGATTCTCTTTCATGCCCGGATGAGCAGCTTGAACGTGCAAGGCGCCTGGCTGCATGTCCTAAGTGATGCCCTGGGCTCAGTGGGAGTGATCACGGCAGGTTTATTGATTCGCTTCAAGGGATGGCGTCACGCCGATCCCCTCGTGAGCCTGTTCATCGGCGGCCTGATTGCGATCAACGCCTGGCTGCTGGTCAAGCGCTCCGTGAACATCCTCTTGGAAGGAACGCCCGCCCACCTGAGCTTGGCGAAGGTCATCGCGGCGATCCGTGAAGTCAACGGGGTCGTGGACATCCACGATCTCCACCTGTGGACGATCACCACCGGCATGGAGGCCATGAGCGGTCATGTGACGGTGGATTCCCTCTCGCGGGGATCGGAGGTCTTGTCAGCGATCAACCATCTCCTCGCCGAGCGATTCGGCATCACGCACACCACGTTTCAACTGGAAGACTCAAAAAACGCTTGACAACATTACACGGTGAGTTTTAGAGTAGGGACAGATCGCCAGCGTACCCGGACGCAACATGGCGCCTCCCATTCGTCGCTTCTTGCTCGTTACCCTCCTCAGCGTCGTTCCTCTCCACGCTCCCGCCGAAGCGTTGCAATGGCCTGCCGGATTTTTCAGCCCTGTCGTGACAGATCAAGGCGACACGACGGAAAACGGCACAACGCTCTCCGCGTGCTGGACCGGTCCGACGTTCTTCGAGACTTTCGGCGGCGTGGCGAGCTACGACTACGAGGTCCGGCGCGATCGCCGTGACGGATCCGCCATCGTGGCGTGGACCACCGCCGGGACGAACAAATGTGTCACCGTTCCAGGCCTGACGCTGTCATCCGGCACGATCTATTACTTCGCGGTGCGCGCCCACCACTTCAGCGGCATGGTCTCCGGCACCGGCTATTCGGACGGGATTACGTTCAAGTCGAAGATTGATACAACGCCGCCGACACGCCCGGGTCAGCCCACCGAAGAACAGCCCGATCAGGATGTCGATACCGACGGCAACTACACCGTTTACTGGGCGCCTTCGAGTGATCCCGAATCCGGCGTAGTCTCCTATGAAGTCTGGGAATGCTTCACTCTCCCCGGCGCGAAGCTGGATTGTCGCGCGCTGGCCTACGCGGCGACCGAGACGAAGTTTGTCGTGACCAATCGCGCCCCTGGGTACTACTACTATGCGGTGTTTGCCAAGAACGGCGCCGGGCTCAAGAGTGACTGGTCGCCGATCTCCGACGGCATCACGGTGTCGGAAGCTTTGAGGTTCGTTGAGGAGCGTAGCTGGGATTTCCCGACGCCGTCCAGTTTCGAGGTGAGTTGGCGAACCAACCTACCGTCTACCTCGATAGTTCGCTACGGCCTGACTGCCAACTATGACCAGGTGGCACAAGACGAGACCCTCACAACCTTCCATCGGATCGACTTGGGTGGATTAACTCCCTCCACGACCTATCACTATCAAGAGATCTCCTCCACCCCAGATGGTCAGCGTGTCTCCTCGGAAGATCTGACGTTCTCCACGCTTCCTCCAGCGACCGGAGCGCAGCATTTCGACGTTGAGGGCTCGACGGTCGCCTCGTGGTGGTTCGACGAGTACGCAAGCCCCGCCTCCGATCAGGCCATCCGGCAGCTCGCCGAGACCGGCGCCGACTCAATCGGCCTGATCATGACGTGGTACATGGATTCGCCAACCGGCAGCCGCATCTTCCGGCATTCCCTTAAGTCGCCGACTGACGATGCGCTCATCCATGCGATTCGTGAAGTGAAAAGGCTCGGGCGGAAGGCGGTGCTCAAATTACACCTGAATGTGATTGTGAATGATGATCCACGCGTCAATTGGCAGGATATGTGGGCGGGGCAGATCCAGCCGGCCAACCGACAGGCCTGGTTCGATGAGTACACGCGGTTTGCCGCGTCCTACGCCTCGCTGGCGCGGCAAGAAGACGTGGACCTGTTGATCTTCGGAACCGAGCTGCGGACGATGACCGATCCCAACACCCCGGGCGGACAAGGTCAACTGAATGTACAGGGATGGAATCAAGTGATTAACGCCATCCGACAGCGTTATACGGGCAAGCTAACGTACTCCGCCCACAGCAGCGAGTTCAAATGGATTCCCTTCTGGGCGGCCTGTGACTATATCGGGCTGGGCGCGTACCCCTCCTTGACACCCCAAGGCATTCAACAGCCTCAGCTCGATCAGCTCATTAGCGGGTGGTGGAAGAACTCGATCGACCCAAGCGCGCAGCTCGTTGACATCTCCACTCTGGCGCAGTGGTCAAAGGATAACGGGAACAAAAAAGTCCTCTTCACTGAGATCGGCTACCAGAGCCTCGGCGCTTGCACCTACAGACCTTGGGAACCGCAATCGGAGTTCTACAATGAAACGTGTCAGAAGTCGGCGTACGATGCGACGTTCCTCACGCTGCAGAAACAGCCGTGGTTTGCCGGCATGTTTTGGTGGTATTGGGTGCCGAGGTCGGAGGCGTCCATCAAGAGTCAGGAGTGGATTCGCACCGGCTACTCCCCGCAGTACAAGTCTGCTGAGCAGAGCCTGAAGAACTTTTACTTCGGCGTCGAGCTGTCGCAGATCGCCTCGGTTGAGATCGTGGATCAGCAGGGCAAACCACTGGGTGATGTGGTCGAGGTGTCCTCGGGCCAGCCGATCAATCTGTACGCTGTCGCCAAAGACGCCGCCGGGAAGATTCTGGGCTTTGCCTCATCGACATGGAGTGGACTTGGCGTCGGTCGCTCTCAAGACACCATTGACGTCGTGTCTAATGATGTGGGGTTGACGCGTGTCCTCATGATCGCGCCGCCGGGGACGGAGTACGGTCTCACCGTCCAAGCGAAGGACACCAACTATTCAGACAAGATCACCGTGAAGGTGGCCTCGGCGCCACCACCGCCGCCTCAGGGATGTCCTGCGGGATCGCTATACGTCGGGCCGAAGTACCAGTATCAGACGATCCAAGCCGCCGCCAATGCGGCCAAATCTGGTGAGACGATTTGCGTCACCCCGAAAACCGAGCCCTACACAGAATCCGTCGGATTAAGTGCCGGCGTCAATCTGGTTAGTGAGGCTGGGCCGGCAAAGACAATTATCGACGCCTCCGGTAAGCCGTTCGGCGTCGCGGGTGGAGAGCTGGTGCAAGGCTTCACGATTCGCAACGCTGACGGACCCGGCATTCCCCGTAACACTCCGAGGCGCATCGTCCATAACATTATCGATGGCAACAAGCGGAGCGGTATCAACATCTACGGAGGCACCGGGAGACTCATCGCGAACAACGTCATCCGCGACAACACCACCACAGAATATGGTGGCGGCATTCGCGTCGATGGGGGAGCCGGAGTGGAGATCGTCAATAACGTCATCATCAATAACAAGTCTGTGGGCTCCAATTCCCAAGGAGGCGGTATCTACATCTCCAGTTCCTCTGAGGTCATGGTGCGCAACAACATTGTGGTGGACAATCGGGCGGAAGTTGGTCCAGCGGTTCGGACTTGGGCGGGAGGAGATTTCGCCACGTTTGAATTCAATGATTTTTGGGATCATGGGGTCCGGCCTGCAGGGTGGCCGATACAGATAGGCTCCGGTGTCAATACAAATCCCAACGCGGATCCCGGCATCGATGCGGATCCGAAATTTGTCAGCGCTGACCGTGGTGACTATCATCTCCAACCCAACTCGCCATGTATCAACGCGGGCCATCCGGACGCGAAATATAACGACAAGGACGGTTCGCGCAACGACATGGGCATCTACGGCGG
>JACQRA010000124.1 GCA_016206725.1 Candidatus Omnitrophota bacterium | reverse complement strand
CTCAATCTCGGCAGCAAGATGGTGCTGGATGCGACCCGCAACGGCCTGCCTGCGCCGAGCAACGCGAGGCAGGCAGGGCACGCTGCAGCGCCGGTTCCATCCTTCGACGAGGATGCGATTCGATGTCTCCATCCACGGATTCGAGCCCTTCGCGTGCTGGAAGGATGTTTGGTCGCGGTTCAGGTTGAGGGGGAAGGCCGCTCGGTCGTGGAAGCGCTCGTCAGAGCCGATGCCCTGCAGGCCGCGAAGCTCGTGGTTGTTGTGAGTTCCGATGTTGAGTTGCGCGATCGCGAGAGCCTGTTGTGGGGCATCTTTACACGGTTTGACCCGGCTCGCGATGTGGTGTTTGCCGAGTCGGAGCTGCATGGCAGTTGGCCCGTCTATCGGGGCTGTCTGAGCATCGACGCAACCTTCAAATCCGGCTATCCTGACCCGATCGTCATGGAGCCGGCCGTCGTCCAACGAGTGACTCAGCGATGGCATCACTACTTCAGCGCGTAACCGATCGGTTGGATCGTCAGGAGCGCCTCACCAAAGAGGATGCGCTCGAACTGTTCGCCGCCCAAGACCTGATCGGCTTGGGTCGCCTGGCCAATCAAGTCAAGCAGCTCAGGTGGGGCGATCGCGCCCATTTCGTGATCAACCGGCAGATCAATCCTACCAACATCTGTGTGCTCTCCTGCCGGTTCTGCGATTTCGCGACAAAGCGCGGGCGCCCCAACGCCTATGAGATGACGATTGAAGAGATCCTCGGCCGTCTCAATCCGGAGCTGCGGGAGGTGCACATCGTCCAGGGTCTGCATCCGGAGTGGAGGTGGGACTACTACCTGCAGATGATCCGTGCCATCAAGACGACGTTTCCCCAGATTCAGATTAAGGCATGGACCGCGGTTGAAATTGATTATTTCTCGAAGAAGTTTCGCCTGTCTGTTGAAGAGGTGTTGACCCAGATGAAAGAAGCCGGACTCTCGGCGCTCCCCGGCGGAGGGGCTGAGGTCTTCTCGGAGCGGGTTCGCAAGGCGCTCTTTCCGTTCAAAATCGGCGCCCCGCGGTGGCTTGAGATTCATCGCATCGCCCATCGGTTGGGGATTCCGACCAACGCGACATTGTTGTACGGCCACATCGAAACGCATGAGGAGCGCGTGGATCATTTCTTCAAGTTGCGCGAGTTGCAGGATGAAACGGATGGTTTCATGAGCTTCATTCCGCTAGCCTATCAGGTGGGTAAGACGCGGGTGGTGGAACGGCAGGCCTCGGCCATCGAAGACCTGAAGACGGTCGCCATTTCACGGCTGATCCTCGACAACATTCCGCACATCAAAGCCTATTGGGTGACGATGGGGGAGGAGATTGCCTCCATCGCCTTGAACTTCGGAGCCGATGACTTGGATGGCACCATCGGCGAAGAACGCATCATGCACGCGGCGGATGCCGAGACCCCGATTCGGCAGACCCGTGAGCGACTGCTTTCGCTCATCCGGTCGTCGGGATGCGTGCCGGTGGAGCGCGATGCGATTTATCAGACTTCCACAAACGGTCACGGCCACCACTGAAATGCGGAATGCGGAATGCGGAATGCGGAATCTCCAAACCCCGCACCCCGCACTCCACACTCCGAATTGCGTCATTGGGCGTATTCCGTATCTGAACTGCGCCCCATTCTTTACCGATCTGAAGGTTGACTCAGGGTGGGATATCACGGACGTCTCGCCTCGGCAATTAGGCCGGCTCGCTGAGACCGGTGAGGTGACGGCAGGCCCGATGTCGCTGGTTGATTTTCTCAGGCTTCAGGATCGCTTTGAGCGGCTTGGACCGTTGGGGATTGCGGTGCGAGGGCGAGTCGGGAGCGCGATGCTCTTTTCTCGAAAGCCCATCCGGCAGCTTGACGGAATGACGATCGCCGTCACCGAGGAGACGTCCACGACCGCGTTGCTGCTTCGTCTCCTGCTTGAGCAGCGCTACCACCTGACGGCTCACCTGACGCCAAGCGCTCAGCCGCTCGCGCAAGACGCCGACGCGATGCTGCTCATCGGCGATGAGGCGTTGCGATTTCGGGCGGCCAACCGGCTCTATCCCTTTGAGATTGATGTGGCGTTTGAATGGTGGTTATGGCAGCACCTGCCGTTTGTCTTCGCGGTGTGGGCCGTTCGCAAGGACTGCGAGGAGCAGGTCAAGCGATCTCTCAGCCACGCGCTTCAACATACGCTGGCGGTGAATGGGCGGCGGCTCAACGAGTTGGTTGCCCGATCGACGACGACGTGGCAGGTTGCGGCGGAGGATGTAACCAGGTATCTCGGGAACTTCATCTATCGCCTCAGCGCAGAAGAAGAACGCGCCATCCAACAGTTCTCCCGTCTTGTGCATGATCCCACCACCTGCGGCTAACCTGGAAGGCTCTGCGCAGTGCGCAGAACTGCCTACGGCAGTTGCCGCAGGTGGTGGGATGAGCACCATCGCCGAAAAAGTCCTGGCCGGGGAACGCCTGACCAGGGAGGACGGCCGCGCTATTCTGCAAGAGGGCGACCTGCTGGAATTGGGGCAGCTTGCCAACACGGTCAGACTCCGTCACAACCCTGATCCCGTCGTCACGTTCGTGATCGATTCCAATCCCAACTATACCAATGTGTGCATCACCGATTGCGTCTT
>JACQRA010000014.1 GCA_016206725.1 Candidatus Omnitrophota bacterium | reverse complement strand
GCTGACGGGAGGTCCTGGCCACGGCCTGGAGGCTCCGCCACGTCGCCACGCGCTGATGATCTCCACACCGCAGCGCCTCCGGGACCGCCATGCCTCGAAACACCGGTGGGCGCGTGTAGTGCGGGTACTCCAACAAATCTTTCGCAAACGATTCATCGTGGGTTGACTGCGGATGTCCCACGACCCCCGGAATCAATCGAACAACCGTATCAATGAGAACCATCGCCGGCAGCTCCCCTCCGGTCAGCACATAATCCCCGATTGAGACCTCACGATCCACCAGGGCTTGGCGGATGCGCTCGTCCACCCCCTCATAATGGCCGCAGAGAATCATCAGATGCGTCAGACGACTCAGTTGCGCAGCCACCGTCTGAGTCAAGCGGATGCCGCCGGGCGACATCAAGATAATTTCGCACTCCCGTCGACGCTGCTCCGAAGCTTTAGCGAAGGAGAGCTTCGCAGCGGCTTTCGCCCTCCCGTGGCGCTTCATCTCAACCGCCTCCACCGCTTCGAACACCGGCTCAGGCTTCAGCACCATCCCCGGCCCTCCACCATAGGGACGATCATCAACCGTCTTCCGCTTGTCATGGGTGTAGGAGCGAAGATCGTGGACGTCAATCCTCACGGCCCCGCACTCCTGCGCTCGTTTCAGGATCGACTCGCCCACCACCGGCGCAAACATTTTCGGAAAAATGGTGATGACATCAACCTGCATGTCAGCAAGAAGGCCTCAGATGGCCTGAGAGGGCCTCAGAAGGCAAGAGCCTTCTCAAGTTTTCTCTCTTACAGAAATGTTCTTTAACGTTTTCAAGACGCGTTGGACGGCCTCGCTCACTCCTGCGCCGGAGGAGAGCCACTGCACCAATCGTGATTCCTTGACCGAACAGGTCGCGGGGTTCTTCGAGGGATCGTAATAGCCGAGCACTTCCAGCACGCGGCTGCCTTGAGCCTTCCGGCCGTCCATCACCACGATACGATGGTGCGGCGTCTTTTTCGTCCCTCGTCGTTGTAATCGAATCGTCACCATGATTGCTCTCCTCCACTAACTGGCTTCTCGTTGAATGGAAGCGCCGAGTGAGGCCAGTTTGTCTTCAATGTGTTCATACCCTCGATCGAGGTGTTCCACTCCTCGCAACTCCGTCGTATTCTCCGCCATCAAGCCGGCTATGACCAGCGAGGCGGCGGCCCGAAGATCCGACGCCGTCACCGGCGCGCCGCTCAATCGGTCAACCCCTCTCACAATTGCGCTGGAACCTTCACGACTGATCTGCGCCCCCATGCGCCGCAGTTCCGGCACATGCATAAATCGCTCAGGATAGATTTTTTCGATCACGACGCCAAGGCCTTGGCTGACGGCCATCATCGCCATGATCGGAGCTTGCAGGTCCGTCGGAAAACCGGGAAATGGCAGGGTCGTCACGTCCACCGCCTTCAGCCGCCGATCAGATCGCACGCGCAGGGAGCCCTCTTCCTGTTCAATCCCAACACCGGCTTCCCGCAATGTCTCGATGAGGGCGCCGAGATGGTCAGCGCGCGCCCCGATGATGGTGACGTCCCCTCCGAGGGCCGCGGCGGCAATCAGCAGCGTGCCGGCTTCGATGCGATCAGGAATAATCCGATGCGTCGCGCCATGCAACTCTGAGGCGCCGTCGATCTGAATGACGGCACTGCCGTGCCCTGTCACTCTGGCTCCCATCGCAATCAGGAAATTCGCGAGATCCACGACTTCAGGCTCACACGCGGCGTGTTCAATAATGGTCCTTCCCTGCGCCAGCACGGCGGCCATCATGACGTTAGCCGTCGCCAACACGGACGAACCGCTCGCCCCGGCGAGATGCACGGTCGTCCCGTACAATCCCGCCGTGGTGGCGATGATATCGCCATGATCAATGGCAATTGTCGCCCCCAGACTGGAGAGACCTTTCAGATGGAGATCCACGGGCCGCGGGCCGATGATGCACCCTCCCGGCAGAGACACCCGAGCCCGGTGGTGGCGGGCGAGCAGCGGTCCCAACACGCACAGGGAGGCGCGCATCACACTCACCAGTTCATACGGGGCGCTGGAACCGGTATAGTGATTCGGATCAATCAGCAGGCGGGTCTCGTCCTGATCCACCCGCACGCCCAGCCGACGCAAGATATCCGCCATCGTCACCACGTCGGTGACTCGCGGGATGCCCTCGAGGACGACCGGCTCCTCCGTCAGGAGGCACGCGGCCATGATCGGCAACGCCGCGTTTTTCGCCCCGCTGACGCGCACCGCGCCGTGCAGCGCTCCGGAGTGGTGAAGGATCAATTTGTCCATGTCAAAGAACGATGTTTGTCGTATTTCGTCGTTCGTATTTCGTATCTCGTGAACTGAAATCTACGAAATACGAGATACGAGATACAATCAACGACATGCTTTGGAAACGACCCAGAGGCCGCGCGGACGGCCCGCCAAATCGTCGATCACCCGCATCTCATCAACCCACGGCTGATCATGAACCAGATCGCGCAGCGGTTCCGCCTGCGACCCGCCACACTCCATGCACACCACTCCGCCACGACGAAGCAGCCTCGGGATCTCCGCCACCAGCCGGCGATGAGGGCTCATCCCATCCTCGCCTCCGTCCAGACTCAGGCGCGGCTCGGATCGTACCTCATCCGGCAACCGCTCCACCTCCGCACGTGGCACGTACGGGGGGTTCGAGATGACAAGATCAAACGCTCCCCCAACCCCGCGGGTCCAATCAGCTTGGATCAGGTGAAGGCGATCTTCAAGATGGAATTGTTGGAGGTTCGCCCTGGCCACGCACAACGCGTTCCATGATAGCTCAACCGCGACGACCACACAAGACGGTACCGCAAGCGCCAAGCTGATCGCAATGGTCCCGCTGCCGGTGCCCAGATCAAGCACCGTCGGCGCAAGGGTTCGTTCTACGCGCTGCCGGAGGAACGCTTCAGCCTGCTCGACCAACGCTTCCGTCTCCGGCCGAGGAATCAAGACGTCAGGCGAGACCGCCAGGCGATGCCCGTAAAATTCGGCGGAGCCCACCACGTGCTGCAAAGGTTCTCCCCTGAGCCGACGCGCTACCCACCCCTCGATCTGCTCAAACCGCAGTGGGTCAACGGGAGCGTCGGCGAGATACAATTCCGTCCGCGTCACGCCGTACGCCTCCGCCGCCAGCCACTCCGCCTCCGCTCTCGCCGAAGCCACACCGCCCTCCCGCAACTTCTGCTCGACATCGCGGATGACCTGTCGTACATCGTGACGAGAAGATGGAAAGTGGAGGGTGGAGGGTGGAATCATATCCTTCCTCCCAATCGCTGGGCATGTTCGTGCGCTTGAAGAGCGTTCACGAGCTCTTCGAGACGTCCGTCCATGATGGCGTCTAGTTGGTGCAGCGTGAGGCCGATGCGATGATCGGTGAGCCGTTGATCGGGGAAATTGTACGTCCGAATCTTCTCGCTCCGCTCTCCCCCTTTGACTTGCTCCTTGCGCGTCGAGGCCCGCTGGGTCTTGGCGGAAGCCGCGAGACGATCGAGCAACCGAGCCCGCAGGACCCGCATCGCTTTTTCCTTATTGCGCAGTTGGCTGCGCTCATCTTGACACGTGACCATCAAACCGGTTGGTACGTGGCGAATCCGCACCGCCGAATCGGTCGTATTGACCGATTGGCCGCCCGGCCCGGAGGAGCGAAAGACGTCAATCTGAAGATCTTTCGCAGGAATGGACGGCAGATCCACCTCCTCCGGCTCAGGCAAGACCGCCACCGTCGCCGTGGAGGTATGGATGCGGCCCTGCGCTTCCGTCGTCGGCACGCGCTGCACCCGATGGACGCCGCTTTCAAACTTGAAGCGCTCATGCGCTCCAGGGCCTTTGACGGCGAAGATGATTTCCTTAAAGCCGCCGGCTTCCGTCGGATGGCTGTCCATCACCTCCACGCTCAGGCCGCAATTGGCGGTGTACTTGCTGTACATCCGATAGAGAGCTCCGGCGAAGAGACCGGCCTCACGCCCTCCCGTGGCGGCACGGATCTCAACGATGACCGGCCGGTCGGGCGCGCCGTGCTCATCTTTCCAGAGCCGTTCCAGCTCTTCCCAGAGATGGGTCTGTTGTCGTCGCAACGAAACCACTTCATCCTTCGCCAACTGCCGCACATCGACGTCCGCTTGCGCATGAACAAGCTGCTCCGCTTCACCAACCTCGCGTTCGATGCGCTGGTAGGTGCGAAAGAGCATGACGATCTCTTTCAATTGCGCCAGCTCCTTGGAGTGCTGTTGATACTCCGGCGAATTCGGCGTGGCAGCGAGCTGCACTAAGCGGGGTTCCAGCTCAACATAGCGCTGCTCGCGCTGAAGCAACTGGTTGAGCAACTGGTCACGAGATACCATCTAGCAGATCGTATATCGTATATCGTATTCTGTATTTCGTGCGAGATACGAATCACGAAATACGATTCACGGTTTTTTGTATTTGCGGCGGAATTTCTCCACGCGGCCCGCGGTATCCACAAACCGCTGCTGGCCGGTAAAGAACGGATGGCACTTCGCGCAAATCTCGATGTGGATCTGCGGACGGGTCGAGCGGGTGTGATACACCGCCCCGCACGAACACGTAATGGCGCACGCCACGTACTCCGGATGAATATCCTGTTTCATTGACTCCTCCTTCGTATTTCGTATCTCGTATTTCGTACGAAATACGAATCACGAAATACGAGATTTGAGATACACTTCACGAGTTTTTAGACATGGTCTTGAGGAAATCGTCGTTCGATTTCGTCTTGGAGACGCGGTCGATCAGCAATTCCATTGCTTGAACCGACTCCATCTCATTCAGGACCTTGCGCAGGACCCAAATCAGTTGGAGCTCATCGCCAGGAATCAGCAACTCTTCCCGTCGGGTGTTGGAGCGTCGGATGTCGATCGAGGGGTAAATCCGCCGCTGGAAGAGATTCCGATCCAAGGTCAACTCCATGTTGCCGGTGCCCTTGAACTCTTCGAAAATCACGTCGTCCATCCTCGAGCCGGTCTCGATCAGACAGGTCCCGATGATCGTGAGACTGCCGCCTTCTTCGATGCCCCTGGCGGAGCCGAAGAACCGCTTGGGCTTATGGAGGGCGTTGGCATCGAGCCCGCCGGTCAGCACCCGACCGCTGTGCGGCTCAACGGTGTTGTAGGCCCTCGCGAGACGGGTGATGCTGTCCAGCAGAATGACGACGTCTTTCTTATGCTCCACCAACCGCTTGGCTTTTTCCAACACGATTTCCGCCACCTGCACGTGCCGGTCGGCGGGTTCGTCGAAGGTGGAGGAAATCACCTCACCCTTGACGCCGCGCTGCATCTCCGTGACTTCTTCCGGACGCTCGTCGATCAGCAGAACGATCAGGATGACCTCCGGGTCATTCGTGGTGATCGCGTTGGCGATTTTTTGGAGCAGCACCGTCTTGCCGCTGTAGGGCGG
>JACQRA010000123.1 GCA_016206725.1 Candidatus Omnitrophota bacterium | reverse complement strand
TTGGCCAGCTCGGCCCCGATCAAGGCATGCGGTCCTTCCACCTCGTGACTGACCGCCTTGCCGACATCGTGCATCAGCGCGCAGCGTTTCGCCAGGCGTTGATCCAATCCCAATTCGGCGGCGATCATCCCGCAGATGAACGCGGATTCCTTGAGGTGGAGCAGGCAGTTCTGCCCGTAACTCGTGCGATATCGCAGGCGCCCGAGCAACTTGACCAACTCGGCATGCATGCCGTGCAGGTTGAGCTCGGCGAGCGTCTTCTCCCCTTCCTGCTGCACGATCTGATCGAACTCCCGCTTGACCTTCTCCACGACCTCCTCGATGCGGGCGGGATGGATGCGCCCATCCGCCATGAGGCGCTCCAAGGAGGCCTTTGCGATCTCGCGCCGCATCAGATCGAACGAGGACAACGTCACGACATCCGGCGTATCATCCACGATGAGATCCACCCCGGTCGCCAACTCAAAGGCTTTGATGTTGCGCCCCTCGCGTCCGATGATGCGGCCCTTCATCTCGTCGTTGGGCAGCGGCACGGCGGAGGTGGTGGATTCCACGCTGAACTCGGCCGCGCAGCGCTGCATGCTCTCCACAAGAATCTTACGGGCCGCGGTCTGGGCGTCTTTCTTGGTCTCCTCCTCCATGCGCTTGATGACCATGCCCGCCTCGCTGCGACATTCCTGATCGATGCGGGACAGGAGGAGCTGCTTCGCCTGCTCGGACGTCAATCCTGAGACCGACTTGAGCTTCTCGTTTTCCTCCGCGATGAGCTGGGTGAGATGGTCTTCCTTGTTCTTCAAGGTTTGCTCCCGAGCGGCAGCCTGGCGGGTGCGCTCGTTGAGCTCCTTCTCCTTCCGATCCAACACGTCCAGCTTGCGATCCAGCACTTCTTCGCGTTGATGGAGCCGCTTTTCCAACTGCGATAATTCATTGCGCCGATCGCGCGTTTCTCCTTCGAATTCCTTCCGCAGCGTATTGAGGAACTCTTTGGCGTCAAGCTCCCCCTTGCGGATGATCGTTTCGGCGTCCCGCGCGGCGTTCTCAAGCGCCTCTTTCGCTTTCTGCTCGGCTCCGCCGAGCGCTCGCCGGCTCATCAACAGCCGAAGGCTGTAGCCGGCGGCAAACAAGAGCCCCCCGACCCCAATGGCAATGAGGATCACGAGAATCGTCGTCATGGCGTCCACCTCGTACCACAGATGACTCTGTGGCTTGGTTAGGCGCAGACGACCGTGTGGACGGGTTGGTCGTGAGGTTGGTGCGGCAGGCGATCGAGCAGTTGGAACGCAAAACACACACCCACCCGCGGGGTGGCACGAGGAACGCGCGCGAGCAGCCGGTCGAAATACCCGCGCCCGTGTCCGAGCCGGTGACCGTTGCGGTCAAAGGCTACTCCCGGCACCAGCACGAGATCGACGTCGTTGGGTGACACCCACCGCCGCGCATGCGGCAGCGGTTCGCGCACCCCAAAGGCGCCCGGCGCCAACTCACAGGGATCGCGCAACGCTGAGAGACGCAACCGATCCTTGTGCACGACCGGCACGACAACACGCTTCCTCGCTTGAAACATCTGTTCAATCAACCGCCACGTTTCAACCTCATACGAAAGCGACACGTAACACACGATCGTCTTCGCCTTCTGAAACACCTCCAAATGACGGAGCTTGCGTCGAATCACCGCACTTCTTCGACGGCGATCGTCCTCCTTCTGTTGTTTCAATTGTCGCACGATCCGTCTTCGTAATTGCGCCTTGGTCATCTCCATCCAATTCAAATATAAAACACATACCGATGCTCCGGTTCGTCCGAAAGGGCCTGCGCTTCATCGCAGAGATCCTGCAGGGTCACCTCATCCAACGCGTGCGCCAACCGTTCATGCACGCAGCGATACACGGCATGAATGATCCGCTGCGCATGACGATGGTTGTCGCTCGCCTTGCCGTGATGCACCGTCACTTCTCCATCCAGCGTGCGCACGACCTCGCCGATGGTGATCTGTTGCGCCTCCCTGGCGAGTCGATAGCCCCCTTTGGGCCCACGCACGCTGGTCACGATGCCTCCTCGCTTGAGCCGATGCAACAACTGTTCCAGGTAGGCGACCGAAAGTCCTTGCTGCTTGGCGATCATCGCCGCCGACACAGGACCTCGCCCTGCGGCGCGCGCCAACTCAACAAGAGCTCTCATCCCATAGGTTGATCTCGTAGATAATTTCATCCTAGTAAATTAGTATACGATACCCTACTAATCCTGTCAATTTTTATCACGGAGGGCTTGCATGAACGTCTTCATGAACGCGGGTAGGTCCTCGGGCTTGCGGGAGGTCACAAGGTGGCCGTCGCGGACGACGTCCTGATCTATATAGGAAGCGCCGGCGTTGATGACGTCATCTTTGATCGCGAAAAAACACGTCACGGTCTTCCCCCGCAGGACATCCGCCGAAGCTAACACCCATCCCCCGTGACAAATCGCCCCAATCACCTTGCCCTGCCCATCCATCTCTTTGACAAGCTGGATCACCTTTGGATAGCGACGCAGGATGTCCGGCGCGTAGCCACCGGGGATAATGAGGCCCTCGAATTGGTTTGCGGAGACGCGATCAACCGTCACGTTCGCCGTGATGGGGTAGCCGAACTTGGACCTGTACTCTGGCTTGTTGGTCCCAACGATCACCACGTCGGCGTCGGCTTCCAGCAATCGAAAATAGGGATACCAGACCTCCTGATCCTGATAGAGATCCTCGACGAGAATGGCGATACGCTTGCCGGTGAGATTCATGGTCATAGCTTAGTCCGAGCCAGGCGAGGCGTCAATGGAAGGAATTAATAGGAGAAAGGGGGAGAAAGGGGACACAAACAAATTTTGGGGAGAAAGGGGACACAAACAAATTTTGGAAATTTGTTTGTGTCCCCGATTTTAGCAGCCGGTGGAGGGACACTCGCGCCACCCGACGAGCTGGACGTCGGCGTTCAGATCGAGGTTGGCAATGGCTTGCATGTAGGCAGCATAGTATTCGACGGTGGCGTTCCCGTTGAGGCGAGCGCCATCTCCGGCCCACACCCCTCCGAAGACGTTCAGGCCGCCCCCGCCGCCATTGATGACAAAATCCCCGGTCGTGTAGATCGCCCCTTCCACCGTTCCCACGCCGTTGATCGTCGTATCTTCCGTGGCTGTGGGATCCGTCAGCACGTTACCCACCACCACGAAGAATCCCGCGACCGTGCCGATGTTGCCGTTGAGCACGAGATCTTCGGTGATGTAGTTGATGTTGGGCGCGCAGGTCGAGGGATCGTTGGGATCCGTCGGCGGGCTGTAGCAGAACTCGGTCGGAAAGGCGTCCTGGCCCTGCTGGATGTCGTGGAGGCGATCGTGGTCGTAGAGATTGCCCTGACTCTGGGCTACATCATAGAGCTGTTGGAAATCAAGAAGGGCCAAGGGATCGGCGTTCTGGTCATAGATCACGTTGCCTTGGACGTTGCCGGTATTGTCCACGGTCTCGTCACTGCCCGTCCGCACATCTCCGACGACGCTGTAGGAGTTGCCCTTCAACACGACCTCCTCCGCCGCGTAGATCGCGTTGTCGTAAAAATTCGGAGGAATCGCGCGGTCCAGAACCGCCTCGAGTTGAATCGCGAGGTTGGAGTTGCCGCTCACGCTCGAGATGCTGCGAAGAATGCGTCTCGATCCATCCTGTGTCACGGTCAGTTGGTAGCTCCCATTCGGAAGGGTGGAGGTGGTGGTGCTCACCCAATTGTAATCGGCTCGCAATCGGTCAATCCCATCGTCAATACCCGCTTCGGCCAGGTGGAAGGCCGAGGCCGCATCACGAGAACCCTTCGCTTGTGACTGTTCGAAGACGCTGCGGGCCATGAGCACTGACCCATAGATCAGCGCCACGGCGACACAGAGATATCCCATGACCAGGACAGATCCCCGGCGATTGTCCATGCTGAGCACTCCTACCCCAAAGTATACCTGAAGGATTACCCAACGAAGACGAGCGTGAGCTTCGCCACCAGCCAGGCAATGGTACCGCAAACGGGAAAGGTGAGAATCCACGCCGTGACGATGTTGCGGCTGACCCCCCAGCGCACGGCGGAGAATCGGCGGGTGGCGCCCACCCCCATGATGGCGGTGTTGATCGTGTGGGTCGTGCTGAGGGGGATGCCCAATCGTGAAGCCAATTCGATCGTCATGGCCGCACCGGTCTCGGCCGCAAACCCATGCACCGGTTCCAGCTTGGTCAATCGCAGCCCCATCGTCCTGACGATGCGCCAGCCGCCGATGGCCGTCCCGATCCCCATGGTCGTCGCGCACAGAAAGATCACCCAAATGGGCACGTGGAATTCAGGAATCACCCCACCGAGCAGCAGGACGAGGGTGAAGGTGCCGATAAACTTTTGGCCGTCGTTGGAGCCGTGGCTGAAGGCCATGAAGCCGGCCGAGAGGACTTGGAGTTTCCCAAAGAGCCGACGCACCGACGCCGGAGCCGCCTTGGCCCACAGGCGGTAAATGGACGTCATCAACACCAGGCCTCCGAAGAACCCCAAGAAGGTTGAGAACAACAACCCGATTCCAACTTTCTTCCAGCCCGCGACGATGAGGGCTTCTGGACCCGCCGTGGCCAGGGCCGCGCCGGTCAAGCCGGCGATCAACGCGTGCGATTCGCTGGTGGGAAGCCCGTAGTACCACGCCAGCGTGCTCCAAAACACGATGCCGATCATCGCCGCGCCCACCGTGTAGAGATTGATCGCATCCACCTGGACGATCCCCTTGCCGATGGTCGCGGCCACCGCCGTCCCGGACATCGTTCCAAGGATGTTGAAGATCACCGCCATCAGGAGAGCCCGTGTGGGCGAGAGGACGCGCGTGGAGACGACGGTCGCGATCGCGTTGGGGGCGTCGGTCCATCCATTGACAAACTCCGCCGCCAACACCAAGCCCAGCACGACGAGCAGGACGGGAGAGAGTTCCATCAGGCGTTCTTCAACACGATCCCCTCGATGGTGTTGGCCACATCCTCACACTTGTCCGTCGCCATCTCGAGCAACTCATACAACTCGCGCCACTTGATGACGGCAATGGGATCGGGCGAGCCGTCGAACAACGCGGCAAACGCGTCCCGGAGCAGCCGATCGCCCACGTTCTCCAACCGGTTGATCTCGATGCAGTACGGCATCACGTCGGCATGCTTCATGTGCCGCAGCCTCGGCATCACGCGGTGGATCTCCTGAACCTGCTGCTGAATGACTTTGGCGATCTCCTTGGCCGTCGGCATGATCTGCTGGATCTTAAAGAGGATAAACCGCTCCGTCACCGCCTCCATGAGGTCCAGCACGTCATCGAGGGACGAGACGAGCTGATGAATGTCCTCCCGGTCAAACGGCGTAATGAAGGTCCGGTTGAGCTTGGCCATCAACTCGTGGGTGAGTTGATCCCCGTCGTGCTCCAGCCGTTCCAGCCGCTTGGCATTCGCGGCGAGCGTCTCAAACCGCTCCGTCGCCTCCACCAGCACGCCGGATGCATCCAAGAGAATCTTGGCCTGTTGCTCGAACAGATCAAAGAACGATTCGTCTTTTGGAATCAGTCGAAAGCCCATGCGCCCATCCTCCTATCGAATCGAGCTTAAAACTTCACACCCCACTTCGTCCCGACCACGTGATTGCTGCTCCAATCCCTCCGCTTGCTGCCCAATTGGCTCTGAAGCATGTAGTACGCATCAACGCCGATCTCCGTTCCGGCGGCCTTGCCGAGGGGAACGGACACGCCGAGGTAGAGCCGGTTCTGATTCCAAGCTGTGCGCGTGTAGTCATAAAACAGATCATCGGCGAGGTAGGGGGTGATTTTGCGTCCACCGATCGCCGTGCGATACGCGATCTTCGGCATGACGCGAACTTGCCATTCTTCCTCGCCGGAATTGCCCTGAATCGTGCGAAGTGCCGCCCTCCCTCTCGCAGAGAAGTCCCACGACCCAACCGAGGTCTTCGGCGTCACATCGAACTCGCCGGTATGCTCTTCGCGGGGCTTGCCGGACGATTCGTTACGGACGAACAAATAGTTCAGGCCGAGCTGCAGATACTTGGACGGTTTCCAACGAACGCCCTGCCGGTATTCATGGTAGAAGAGCCGGCTGGCATCATTCCGGATGCGAATCTCAGGCAGCCACGCCACCTCCCACTGCGAGCCGAGGCGTTTCACGACCTCCGCCCCGTGCCACGT
>JACQRA010000122.1 GCA_016206725.1 Candidatus Omnitrophota bacterium | reverse complement strand
GTTTGCGAAATTGGCGCGGTATCCGGACTTAGTAGATCCCGGGCGTCTGCGCGCGGTGCGAACCCTGGCGGAATTTGATCACGTCGTCACTGGCCCACTTCATGGTTTCCCAGATGGCCAGGCGTATTGGCAAGCTTCCAGCTCCGCCAGTCGGCTGAGCGCGATCCGGCGACCCACCCTCCGCATTAACGCCGAAGACGATCCCTTCTTTCCCGGTGAGGCGTTGCCTCGTGAGGCCATCGCGCGGAATGGCTACCTCACCGCGGAGTTTCCCAGATCCGGAGGGCACACGGGTTTTATCAGCGGCCGCTGGCCAGGCGGCGCGACATCCTGGGCTGTGGAGCACGCGATGCGCTTCCTCCGTGAGCAGCTCGCCGCCTCACATGCATGATGTCATGCGACGCATCGCGGTGGGACTCGCGGTGGCGGGAGTCGTCCTGAGCGGACTCGTGAACGCCGAGGAGATGATGGAACATGTGAGTACGAACATCGAGAAATTACAAAAGGCGACATTTGCAGGGGGATGCTTCTGGTGCATGGAGGGCCCCTTCGAGCAGGTGGAGGGGGTGATCGCCGTGACGTCGGGCTACACCGGCGGCACGAAGCCGAACCCGACGTACGAAGAAGTCTCCTCAGGCACGACCGGTCATGCCGAGGCGATTGAGATCCGCTACGACAGCTCAAAGATCAGCTACGAGCGGCTTCTCGAGGTCTTCTGGCGCAATATTGATCCGACTCAGCCCGATGGGCAATTCGCCGACCACGGATCGCAGTACCGCACGGCCATTTTCTCTCACAATGAGGAGCAACGACAACTCGCCGAAGCGTCCAAGGAGCGGCTTGCAGCTTCCGGTAAGTTCACAAATCCCATCGCCACCGAGATCGTCCCGGCCTCCACATTCTACCCGGCCGAAGACTACCACCAGGACTACTACAAGAAGCATCCGCTGCGCTACAAACTGTACCACGAAGGCTCAGGCCGAGCGGGATTTCTGAGGAAGGTCTGGAGGAAGGACTAAAGTGGGCGACGGCCTTCAAGGGCGCGGGCGAGGGTCGCGTGGTCGGTGTATTCCAGGTGACTGCCCAGCGGAAGCCCTAAGGCGAGCCGCGTGACCCGCAGGCCGTTGTGCGCTCTGAGCAGTTTTGAGAGATACGCCGCGGTGGTCTCCCCCTCCTTATCAGCGTCCGTGGCGAGAATCACTTCTTGCACGTGACCGTCTGACAGACGGCGCGAGAGCTCCTCGATCTTCAACAGCTCCGGCCCGATCCCATCCAGCGGCGCAATCGCGCCCATCAAGACGTGATAGAGCCCTCGAAACGCGCCCGTTTTCTCAATCGCCAAGATGTCTTTCGGCTCCTCCACCACGCACAGAAGCGAGGCATCACGGGTCGCATCCTGGCAAATCTCGCACCGGCTCGATTCGCTCACGTTAAAGCACGCCTCGCAGAACGTCAGCCCTTCCCTGACCTCTCGGATGGATTGGGCGAGTTGTTGGGCTTGTTCTTTCGGCACGCGCAGCAGATGAAAGGCGATCCGTTCGGCGGAGCGAGGACCGATGCCCGGAAGTCTCTCCAGGCCTTCGAGGAGTCGGAGGAACGGTCGCGCGTAGTTGACCATCGTCACGAAGTGGCCGGCCTCGATGACGGAGACTTGATGAGTGTCGCGTCAAACAGGCTCACGATGTCCTGCACAATCGGCGGCATCGGAGCAGGGGTTGCCACCGAGGGAGCGGCGTGAGAAACCGTCGGGCTTGATCCAACGGCGGCCTCCGCGTGAGCCGTCGGCGGCGAGGGGGGAGGCTCTGGCAGCGTCGTGTAGGCGATCTTCACGGATTGGCCAAGCAACTCACCCAGCAGTTGTTCAATCAACCGCACATGCTCCGTCGCCCCTAACACTTCCTGGTGCAGCGCAATCGCTGGAACGCCGATCTGAATAGCCTCTCCCTCTATGCCAAGCGGCCTTGTATCCATCAAGTAGGATGCCAAGGACATTTTCTGCTGCCCAAGCCGTTCCAACAGCGTCGGCCAGGTCTCGACGACTCGCTCGAAGGCCACGTTGGGATGAACCGACGTCACCGGAGGCGTTGATGGCTGAGGCGGCACAGGCGTCATCAGCCTTTCCATCGCGGGACGAGCAATCCCGGACGGTTCGCGGGGGCTTGGAGGATTGGAAGGGGTTGTAGTTGCTGCGAGACGCTCAAGCTGCTTGAGGGTGTGGTCCAGCGACATCCACGAGTCTCTGGTCGCGAGTTGAATGACGACCAACTCCACGATCGCTTGAGACAAGGGGCTTCGTCGGACCAAATCATAGGCGCCGGTCACCACCTGCATCATCATGAGCAATTCTTGGGCGTTGGTCTGTTGGCTCTGTTCTTCCAAACGAGCGATCGCATCAACCGGCAGATCAATTAACTCAGCGCGCAGGCGACTTCGCTCGGAGGCTTGTGCCGTGGTCACGATGATGAGCCGATGCCGCAGATGGAGGAGCAGGTCGGTCAGCAGGCGGATGACGTCTTTCCCCCGTTCAATCTGTTGGGCCAGGAGGCTGAGCGCCGTCGGGGCATCGCGCTCCAGAATCGCCTGCGCCCACTGCATCAGCACGTCTTGCTCGACCCCGCCGAGCAGTTGGGTCACGTCGGCTTCGCGAATGCGTTTCTCGCAGAAACTCATCGCCTGCTCAAGCGTCACCTCGGCATCGCGCAGGCTGCCCTCCGACGCGCGGGCGATGGCGTAGAGCGCGGCTTCATCAACAACCACCTTTTCGGCTTTGACCAACCGCTGCAACACCTCCACGATCGTCTTGGTCTCTACGCGCCGAAAGTCAAACCGCTGGCATCGTGAGAGAATGGTCGGCGGAACTTTCTGGGGAACGGTGGTGGCGAAGATGAACTTCACATGGGCCGGAGGCTCTTCCAGCGTCTTGAGCAGCGCGTTAAAGGCATCATGGGTAATTTGATGCACTTCATCGATGATGTAGATGCGAAAGGCGCCGTGGGATGGCGCGAACTTCACGGTTTCCCGCAACGCGCGAATCTCATCAATGCCGCGGTTTGAGGCGCCGTCAATCTCGACGACATCGAGACTGACGCCAATCGTAATCTGCTGACAGCTCGTGCATTTCTGACAGGGTGTGGCGGTGGGACCTTTCGCGCAGTTGAGCGACTTGGCGAGAATCCGTGCCGCGGAGGTCTTCCCCACCCCTCGCTGGCCGGCGAAGAGATAGGCCTGGGCGATCCGCTTGGAGGCGATCGCCCGCGTGAGTGTGGTCGTCACGTGCGACTGACCGACCAGCTCCTCAAACGTCTGCGGCCGGTACTTCCGCGCCAGCGGGAGATAACTCATCACGCCTTCAAAAAATAGACCTTCAAGTACAAATAGATACACCCCCCCAACAACACCAACGCCAGCGTGTACTTAATTTGGAGGGGGGGCTGCTTGATCAGCGTCGCGTAACACAAGGCCACGATATTGGCGATGAACGAAATCAGCAACAATCGAAAACTCAAACCGTCAACGGTTTTTGTCCGGTATGTTTTCATCATCTGTGGAATATAGCAAATGGTAAATAATGTCGTCGCGGTCCACCCTAATACTTGATCCATACCCACATTCTCCTCTGCTCTTGAATCTCGTCAGAACGGCTGACGCTGAATCTGGCGGAGAGGCCGGG